>JAAZBW010000056.1 GCA_012513625.1 Actinomycetales bacterium
GGACGTGGGACGGATCCTGAAGGACGACTCCACGGGCGACCGCCGCTACGTGGACCACCTCATCAACGCGGTGGGTTCCGACCTGCACGGACTGAAGATCGCCGTCGACTGTGCCAACGGCGCCGCCTCCATGGTGGGCCCACTCGCCCTGCGCGAGGCCGGCGCGGACGTGATCGTGATCAACGCATCCCCGGACGGCACCAACATCAACGAGAACTGCGGCTCCACCTACCCGCAGCAGCTGCAGTCCATCACCAAGGCCTCCGGTGCGGCACTGGGAGTGGCGTTCGACGGCGACGCCGACCGCTGCCTCGCCGTGGACGCCGAGGGCACCCTCGTGGACGGCGACCAGATCATGGGCATGCTCGCAATCGACCTCCACGAGCGGGGCCACCTCGCCCACGACACCCTCGTGGTCACCGTGATGTCCAACCTCGGCCTGCTCCTCGCGATGAAGCAGGCGGGGATCCAGACCATCCAGACCGCGGTGGGCGATCGCTACGTGCTCGAGAAGATGCTGGAGGGCGGCTACACGCTCGGCGGCGAACAGTCCGGCCACATCATCGATGCCCGCCACGCCACCACGGGTGACGGCATCCTGACCGCGATGCTGGTGGCGGCCCGCATGAACCGCACCGGACGCCCGCTCAAGGAACTCGCGTCCGTGGTGCGCCGCCTGCCCCAGACCCTCGTGAACGTGAAGGGCGTGGACAAGGCCCGCGCCGCCACCGATGAGGGCGTGGCCGAGGCCGTGGCGGCTGCCGAGGCGCTGCTCGGCGAGACCGGCCGGGTCCTGCTGCGCCCCTCCGGCACCGAGCCGCTTGTGCGCGTCATGGTGGAGGCTGCGAGCCAGGACGAGGCCAACGGGGTCGCGGAGCGCCTGGCCGAAGTGGTGCGCGGGCGCCTCGCACTCTGAGGTGGAGGTCCTCGCGACTGTCCTCGAGTGGGTCCGGGCGTTCGACGACTTCCTCCTGGGGCTCGTCGACGGCCCGCTGATCCTCCTCGCCCTGCTCGTCTTCACCACGATCGACGGATTCTTCCCGCCCGTCCCCTCCGAGTCCATCGTGATCGCGCTCGCCGCTCTCTCGATGACGGGGGAGGGGCCGTCGCTCTGGGTTGTCATCCCCGTGGCGGCGCTCGGTGCGTTCCTCGGCGACCAGATCGCCTTCACGATCGGCCGGAAGATCCCCGTGGCGCGGATCCCCTTCCTGAACTCCGGGCGCGGGGCGGAACTCGTGGCCAAGGCGAATGCGACCGTATTCCGGCGTCCCGCCCCACTGCTGATCGCGGGACGCTTCATTCCGGGCGGCCGCGTGGCCGTCAACGTCTCGGCCGGCGCGATGGGCTTTCCGCGCGCACGCTTCGTCCGTATCGATGTGGTGGCAGCGATCCTCTGGGCCATCTACTCGAGCATCCTCGGACTCGCGGCCGGCGCCTACCTGAGGGACCACCCCGCACTCTCGATCGTGGTCGGAGTGCTCCTCGGCGTGCTCCTCGGTGCGATCATCGACAGGATTGCGGTGTGGTGGGAGAAGCGCACCGCGCATGGTGCACCCTCGGGAGGAGCGGAGCACACCGAATAGTCCAGGGGGGACGCGGGTCAACCAGTGCGTGCACGCAGAAGCATCATGAACGCGATGGGTTCCATAACCGATTCTCATCCTTGTTCCTCCAGTAGCAGGAATACA
>JAAZBW010000057.1 GCA_012513625.1 Actinomycetales bacterium
ACCGCGAACGTGGTGCTCGGTAATGCGTTCGGCGTCCCCGGCATCACGGTGGACACCCACGTGGGCCGGCTCGCCCGCCGAATGAACTTCACCCGCCTCACCGATCCGGTGAAGGTGGAGCACGAACTCGGCCGCCTCATTCCGCCGGAGGAGTGGACCATGTTCTGCCACCGCATGATCTTCCACGGCCGCCGCTGCTGCACCGCGCGCAAGCCGGAGTGCGGCCGCTGCCCGGTGCTCGAGCTGTGCCCGCGGGTCGGAGTCACGTAGTAGCGCACTCCGTGCGCAACACCGGGTCGCAAGGCGTGCCACGCATCACAGCTAGTGGCAGTATGGGCAGAGTAACCGCCGACGAGGGGAGCAATGTGGACCAGAACCTGATCGCGACAGTGCCGCTGTTTGAGGCCCTGAGCGAGGAGGACCAGCAGCAGCTTGCCTCGATGACCTCCGAGGTGGTCTTCCGTAAGGGCGAGAGGCTGTTCACCGAGGGCGACCCGGGTGACCGCCTCTTCCTCCTGGTCGACGGCAAGGTGAAGCTCGGCCACACGGCCCTCGACGGCCGCGAGAACCTGATCGCGGTGCTGGGTCCCGGAGAGATGATCGGTGAGCTCACCCTGTTCGATCCGGGCCCCCGCTCCACCACTGCCACGGCAGTGGCTCCCACCACCATGCTGCAGCTGGACCACAAGGCGGTCATGGAGTTCATCGACTCCCGCCCGGAGCTCGCCAAGCACATGCTGGAGGCCCTCGCGCAGCGGCTGCGCCGCACCAACGTGCAGCTCGCCGATCTGGTGTTCTCCGACGTGCCCGGCCGTGTGGCCAAGGCCCTCCTCGATCTCGCGGATCGCTTCGGCACCCGCGCGGACGACTCCACGGTGCACGTGCCACACGAACTAACCCAGGAGGAACTCGCGCAGCTCGTGGGAGCATCCCGCGAGACGGTCAACAAGTCTCTCGCGGAGTTTGTCTCGCGCGGCTGGATCCGCCTCGAGGGTCGCGGCGTGCACCTGCTCGATGTGGACCGGCTGCGTCGTCGGGCCCGCTGACCCACACAACGAACGGCGCCGCCGCGGGGAGACCCGGGCGGCGCCGTCGTCGTGGGTATGGGTTGGCCTACCCGGCGACGGCGACTGTCAGCTCCACCTCGACCGGCACGTTGAGGGGGAGGGCGGCCACGCCAACGGCGGAACGCACGTGTGCCCCGGCCTCGCCGAAGATCTCCTGCAGCAGGTTCGAGGCGCCGTTGGCGACCGTGGGCTGGGCGGTGAAGCCCTGCGCAGAGGCGACGTAGACCACCAGCTTGAGGACCCGTGTGATGTTCTCGAGTCCTCCGGCGGCCTCCGCGGCGGCGGCGAGAGCGTTCAGGCAGGCGGTACGAGCGGCAGCTGTGGCGGCCTCGAGACTCACCCCTCCGCCCACGATTCCGGTGGCCACCGGGGTTCCGTCCACCACGGGCAACTGCCCGGAGGTGACCACCGTGCCGCCGTGGCGCAGGGCGGGAATGTAAGCGGCCACCGGGGTGGCCACGGGCGGCAGCTCGATCCCGAGCTCCGCGAGACGCGCGTCGAGGCTCATCAGGCGTTCTTCGGGCGCTTCAGGTAGGCGACGAGGTTATTGGACCCCTGGGGTCCCGGCACCACCTGGACGAGTTCCCAGCCATCCTCGCCCCACTGGTCGAGGATCGCCTTGGTGGCGTGGATGAGCAGAGGTACGGTCGCGTATTCCCATGTGGTCATGCCGCCATCCTAGGAGGCGCGCACGTGGTGCGGCGAGGAGTGCCGCGTGTGGTGGCTACGGGACGCGGAGGCTCGCCTGACTCTGGCGAAGGCGGGTGATGATCCGCGGTGCGACCGGCAGCCGCAGTTCCCTCGCAGTGACATCGTCACTGCCGAGCCACGAGTCCCAGTCCTCCACGTTCGGGTACTGGCGCAGCAGCGCGCGGCGCTCCCGCTCCGTGAGGCCGCCCCAGACCCCGAAGGTGGTCTTCGACTCGAGGGCGTCGGCCAGGCATTCCATGCGGACGGGGCAGTCGAAACACCTGATACGCGCGTCGCGCTGGGCGGCGCCGCGGACGAAAAGGGCGTCCGGTGGTGCGCTCGCACACGCCGCCTCGGCTGCCCATGTCTGGTCACCATTGACACTCATGCGGATCCTCCGTGCTTTTTGACTTCTTTGACTTTAGTCACACTGGGGAGGGAAAACAAGATAGGTCACACCTCTCGGACAGCAGCGTCCCCGCTTTGGTACTACTTACGCAGAAAACGTGGGACTTCCGCCCCAAATCACCCATGAGCGGCGAATGTGACCACCAACTCGTAGCGCACTATCTTCAAAGTCACAGCGAGGCAACGTACTCTGGAGCACATGTCTGCCCCCCGCCCGAGCCGCGTGCTGAGACTTCCGCAGGTGCTCGCGATGTTACTGGCATTCTTCCTTGCCGCAGGAGTGGGTGGGGTGCTCCTCGCGGGGATGGCGGTGCCACTGGCCACCGCCGCCGGCACCGCCGCCAACTCCGCCACCGGCCTCTTCGATGACCTGCCTGCGGACCTGAACCCGTCCCGCCCCTCGGAGGTCTCCACACTCACGTACGCGGATGGCAGCGTGATGGCTTCGTTCTGGCACCAGAACCGCATCAACATGCCGCTGGACCAGATCTCGGAGCACGTGCGGAACGGGATCGTGGCGATCGAGGACAGGCGCTTCTTCGAGCACAATGGCGTAGACCTCGAGGGCATGGCACGCGCCATGGTGAACAACCTCCAGGGTGGGGACACGGAGGGCGCGTCCACGCTCACGCAGCAGTACGTGAAGAACGTGTTCATCGAGAAGGCGGCCCAGCTCGAGCTCACGGATCCGGTGGCCGCGGCGGACCTGTACGCCACCGCCACCGCTCAGTCCTACGGACGCAAGCTGCAGGAAGCGCGGTACGCCATCCAGTTGGAGAAGCAGTACAGCAAATTGCAGATCCTCGAGGGGTACCTCAACCTCGCCCAGTTCGGCCCCTCCGTCTACGGCGTGGAGGCCGCGGCCC
>JAAZBW010000058.1 GCA_012513625.1 Actinomycetales bacterium
CGTACTCCCGCAGCGAGTCGAACTCGGTGCCCTGCCCGCGCGTCATCACGGACGAGCGGCCGTCCATCTCCCGCAGCAGCGCGAGCCGGCTCGGCAGGTGCTTGCGCGAGTGGAACGGCGGCAGCACGAGCAGCGATCCGGGCACCTCCCGTGAGGCCTGCCGGCCCGCGAGCCCCATCGGTCCCTCGGCCCGGATGGTCACGAGGTTCGCCCGCCGCTCACCGCGCCGGATCGGGGTGAGCGGGGTGCGCACCCGCCGCCGCTCACCCGGGGGGATCGTGAGATCGTGCCGGTTCTGCCCGGCCCCGGCCGTGGGCGTCCACGCATCCCGCACGCGACCGCGCAGCCGCGGCCCCTCCGGTACGTGCAACGTGAGGGTGGAGATTCCGGACTCCCCGAGCCGCACCACGGGGGTGACCTGCCGTTCGACCACGACGCCGCGTGGGTTCGCGGAAAGCGTCACATCCACCACCATCAGGATCGTCACCACGGCCAGCCAGCCCCACGCCGTGCCCCACGAGGGCAGCAGGAGCACCGCGATCAGCCCGATCGCGGCCACGGCAACGGCCCGTCCGGTGACGAACATCAGCGGGGTACCGGCACCGCGGCGAGGATGGTGCCGAGTACGGACTCCGCGCCCACGCCCTCGAGTTCGGCCTCAGGCCGGAGTTGCACACGGTGGCGGAGGGCGGGAACGGCGAGTGCCTTCACGTCGTCCGGGGTCACGAACGGCCGGCCCGCGAGCCACGCCCACGCGCGGGCGGCGGCGAGCAACGCCGTCGCGCCACGGGGGGAGACCCCGAGCGAGAGGGAGGGAGAGGTGCGGGTGGCGCGCACGAGGTCCACCACGTAGCCCACCACCTCGGGGCCAACGCGCACCCGGGCCACCTCGTCCCGGGCGGCCTCCAGGTCCTCCGCGGTAGCCACGGTGCGGACGCCCGCACCCGCGAGGTCTCGCGGGTTGAAGCCGCGGGAGTGACGGCGCAGCACCTCGATCTCCTCCCCCCGCTCCGGGAGCGGGAGTACGAGCTTGAGGAGGAAGCGGTCGAGCTGCGCCTCGGGCAGTGGGTAGGTGCCCTCGTACTCCACAGGGTTCTGGGTGGCGATCACCATGAACGGGTCCGGGAGGGGGCGGGAGACGCCGTCCGAGGAGACCTGCCGCTCCTCCATCGCCTCGAGGAGTGCCGCCTGGGTCTTCGGGGGAGTGCGGTTGATCTCGTCCGCGAGCAGCAGGTTCGTGAACACGGGGCCCTGCCGGAAGGAGAACTCGCCGGACCTGGCGTCGTAGATGAGCGAGCCCGTGATGTCTCCCGGCATGAGGTCCGGGGTGAACTGCACGCGGTTCATCTCGAGTTCGAGGGAGGCGGCGAGGGTGCGCACGAGCAGGGTCTTCGCCACGCCCGGCACGCCCTCGAGGAGCACGTGGCCGCGGCAGAGGAGCCCGATCACGAGGCCCGTGACCGCCGCGTCCTGCCCCACCACGGCCTTGCCGATCTCCTGGCGGAGCGCGGCGAGCTTCTCGCGGGCGCCGGAGGCACCGTCGACGGCGTGGGATACCGTTCCCGCCGCGGCTGCCCCCTCCGTGGGGGTTCCGGCCGCAGAGCCACCAGCCGTGGCGGTGCCGTTCGGGTCATCCCCGGCGGCCAGCGGGCTGCTGGCGGGCGCGACCATCCCGGGGGAGGGGATCGGTGGCACATCGCCGCGCACCAGGTCGCCCTGGCCGTAGGGCCCGCCGGGGGCGTGCGGCCCGGGGCCGAAGCGCTCGTCATTCGTCATGAGACGGAATCCTCCAGTTCCTTGAGCTCCGCAGCGATCCTCACGAGCGCTGCGGACGTGGTGGGGGGTGGGCCGTAGAGCAGCACACCCACGTTTTCCTGTGGAAGTCCGCTGGCCGCGGCGATCGCCGCCACCAGTTCTTCTGGCGCTGCCGCGCGGTTCAGTCCCAGCCGCTTCGCGAGCCGCCGCGCCGTGCCGGCCCGCAGGCCGGCCGCCGCGTGCCCGGTGGAGCCGGCCCGGTGGTACAGCCGCCCCCGCCCGTGGACTGCCTCTCCGGGGCGCACGACCACGGGGAGTGCCTCCGTCACCACCGGACCCATCCGTTTGCCGCGCCACAGCGCGCCGAGTGCGGCCACGCCGGCGGCGAGCAGCAGCACCGGTCCGGTGGCGGGCGGCATGGTGCGCAGCAGCCCGGTTCCAGGCTCCCGGACCCCCGCCCCCAGTCCGGTGGGTTGGTACCAGACGAGGTCCGCGTGGTGTCCGAGGGCGCGGAGGCCGAGGGCCGCATTCCCGTCCGAGGCGAGCCGGGCGTTCGAGAGCAGCGTGCGGTCCGCGATGTAGCGGACGGTGCGGCCGTCCTCCTCCCACACCGCATAGCCGTAGTTCTCTCCACTCCCCGTGGGGAAGCAGAATTCGATCTCGTACCCCGCAACCGTGGGAGAGATGGCGCCGGTGATGGCCGAGATGCGGGTGGCGGCCGCGGCGTCGGGATCCTCGCACCGGGCGAGCAGGGGATCGGTGCTCCCCTGCGAGGAACTGCTGATCGCACCCGTGAACTGGTGCGTGGAGACGTAGGGGGTCCCGGCCACCACGAGGTCCGCCGGGAGCTCGCGGATCTCGTCCCACTCCTCTTCTGTGAGGTGGGCCGGGCTTGGGACGAAGAGCGTGGTGTCCTCACCGGCAGTCACGCGCAGGTCCGCCAACTGCCGCGCGAGCACCACGGTGACGCCGCGGTCCTCCAGCACTTCGGCCAGCGCCATCGCCCCGTCCAGTCCGCGGTTGCGCAGGTGCATCTGCTCGTTGGTGTAGCCCCGCGCCACGTTGGCCACGCTCACGGCCACGAGGAGCAGCGCCACGACTGCGAGCAGTACCCAGCGGCGAACGATCCGCCGGCCACGCCTGCGCGGCCCCTCCGTGGGGTCGGAGCGGGCGTCCACCGCTTCGGGGAGCGCCTGGATCACGCGTCCACCGCCGTCCCGGCCGTGGACGCTCCGATGACCGCGCTCGCCGCCGGGACCGCGCTGTCCACCTCTGTATCGAACTGGATGAGGTGCTGCACGTCCGCGGCCTCGGGGGTGGCCCGGCCATAGCAGACGGCGTCGAACAGGCGGGCCGCCCACTCCCAGGTGGAGGCGTAGGCCGGGAACGGGACCTTCGCGAGGTGGGCGGCCTCCTGGGCGGTGAGGCCGGGCCTGTCATCGATGAGGACGCGTTCATCGAGCGAGCGGATGATCGCCCGGTAGGCGTCGAGGAAGGCGGTGGTGAGGTCCCCGCGGGCCAGCGCCGCGCGCGCGTCCCTGCGGAGTTCGGAGGCCGGCCGCGCGTCGTCGAAGAGGAGGTGCGAACCGGGCTGGGAGGTCACGTTCCTGACCCGCCGCACCCGGCCCGCGAAGATCACGGTGACGATCGCCAGTGCCACCACGAGCACGAGCAGGAGGACGGATACGAGGGGGCTGCTGCTCCCCAGCTGGCCGCCGAAGAGGGAGCCGAGCACGTTGAGGATCCAGTCTCCGATCCGGGTGAACAGATTGTCCGGGCTGTAGACCGGCCGGGCGAGCTCCTCGCGGGCCCACTCGCGCGCCTCGGCGGCGCTGGGGTCTACCGGGATCTCACTGACCAGCGCCGGTAGAGCGAATGAGTGCCACATCCAGGCCCTCCTTCCTCATCCGCAGGTCCACGTAGAGGAGGGACGTGACGGCCGCGAGGAAGGGGGTGATCAGGGCGGTCAGCAGACCCGTGAGGAAGGTGGGGATCGCAATGGCCGCCCAGCTGTTGGGCCCGAGCGACTGGATCAACAGCCCGCTGATGAACCCGATCGGGATGCTGGCCACCCCGGAGATGACGCCAGCAATCACGATGGCGAGGAGCAGGACCCCGAAGTTGCGGAGAACGAAGCCCTTCGTGAGGCGCCACGATCGGGCGATCGCGGTGCCCACGCCGATCTTCTCCATCATGAGGGCGGGGGATGCCACCGAGAGCCGGGTGTAGACGAACAGGAGTACGCCCACCCCTCCGAGCATCACCAGGAACACCATGATGGCGGCAAAGACCGCTCCGGAGGAGTCCGAGACGGTCAGGAACGGTGCGGCGATCACGCTTACGGCGAGCAGCATCGCGATCGCCACTGCCATGTAGATGATGCCCGTGAGGATGGTGAGGCCGATGAGGCGCAGCAGCTGTCCCTTCGACTCCCGCCACACGGCACCGATGCTCACCTTCCGCCCGATCACGGACTGGGAGACGGAGTTGATGAGGAGCCCGTTCAG
>JAAZBW010000059.1 GCA_012513625.1 Actinomycetales bacterium
GCGGGACTGCGTGGCTCCCGAGCCGTCCTGAGCAGAGGACGAATACGTGAGGTTCGCGGACGCCTTCGGCGGCTCGAGCCCACGCACGGTGAGGCCCGCCCTGGACCGCACCTCTCCATCGGCACCAGAGCCCGCAGTTGCGGCGGACCCCGCAGCGGAGCGCGGCGCCGCAGGACGACCCGCGGCAGAGGCGGCGTACGCGCCCCCGGAAGCCCCTCCGTCGCCGGAACCGGAACCGGAACCGGACCGAGACGCACCAGCACCAGCACCAGCCCCGGCGCCGACTCCCGCACCGACCCCGCCAACGGAACCCGCCGTGGTCGAGGTGGCAGCCCCCGCCAGCTTCGCCGCGATGTTCGCGGCCGTGGCGGGCGCGCCCCCCACGGTCACGGACGCGGCCTCCTCCTCGGGCTTCTTGATCTCGATGTTGAAGAGGTACCGGACGGACTCCTCCTTGATGGCCTCGTCCATCGCCTGGAACATGGCGTAACCCTCGTTGCGGTACTCCACCACGGGATCGCGCTGGGCCATCACCCGCAGGCCGATGCCCTCCTTCAGGTAGTCCATCTCGTAGAGGTGCTCGCGCCACTTGCGGTCGAGCACGGAGAGGACCACGCGGCGCTCGAGCGCGCGCATCTGCTCCGCCCCGATCTGCTCCTCGCGCTGCTGATACTGCAGGTGGATGTCCGAGGACAGCTCGGCGAGCAGCATCTCGGAGGTCACGCGGTTGAGCCCGCCCGCCTCCTCAATGATGTCCTCGGCCGTGATCGAGACGGGGTAGAGGGTTTTGAGCTCGGTGAAGAGGCCCTCGAGGTTCCAGTCGGACTGGTTCGGCGAGGTAGCGTGGGCGCCCACGAACGCCTCGAGCACCGTATCCAGCCAGGCCTCCACCTTGTCCTCGATGTCCTCCCCGGAGAGGATCTCGAAGCGGGTGGCGTAGACGGCCTCGCGCTGCTTGGACATCACATCGTCGTACTTGAGGACGTTCTTGCGGATCTCGGAGTTGCGGGCCTCCACCTGGGACTGCGCGGACTGGATCGAGTTGGACACTATCTTCGCCTCGAGCGGCATGTCATCCGGGTAGAGGGAGGAGTTCATGATCCGCTCGGCGGCGCCGGTGGCGAACATTCGCATGAGGTCATCCTGCATGGACAGGTAGAAGCGGGACTCGCCCGGGTCTCCCTGGCGGCCCGAGCGGCCGCGGAGCTGGTTGTCGATCCGGCGGGACTCGTGCCGCTCCGTGCCCAGTACGTACAGCCCGCCAAGGTTCACCACCTCGTCATGCTCCTGCGCCACCGCATCCTGCGATGCTGCGAGGATTTCCGGCCACGCGGCCTCGTAGGCCTCCGGGTCCTCGACTGCGTCGAATCCGCGGCGCCTCATCTCCTCCACGGCGAGGAACTCAGCGTTTCCGCCGAGCATGATGTCCGTTCCACGGCCGGCCATGTTGGTGGCCACCGTGACGGCGCCCTTGCGGCCCGCCATCGCCACCACGTGCGCCTCACGCTCGTGCTGCTTGGCGTTCAGCACATCGTGCGGGATCCGGCGCTTCTTCAACATGTCCGAGATGATCTCGGAGTTCTCCACCGAGGTGGTTCCCACGAGCACGGGCTGACCCTTCTCGTGGCGCTGCGCAATGTCCTCCACCACGGACCGGTACTTGGAGGTCACGTTCTTGAACACGAGGTCCGTC
Source organism: Actinomycetales bacterium (assembly GCA_012513625.1). Classification (GTDB taxonomy): domain Bacteria; phylum Actinomycetota; class Actinomycetes; order Actinomycetales; family Actinomycetaceae; genus JAAZBW01. The sequence goes on from JAAZBW010000059.1 coordinate 1,694, forward strand.
TGATCC
>JAAZBW010000060.1 GCA_012513625.1 Actinomycetales bacterium
CGATCTCGTACGCGTCCTGGTAGTACTCCAGGTTCTCGTTCGTCATGTACGCGGCCGGGTAGTAGGTGCGCCTGATCTTGCCCTCCTTGCGGATCTCGATCTTCGAGGCGATCGGGTGGATCGAGGAGGTGGAGTGGTTGATGTACGAGATCGAACCCGTGGGCGGAACCGCCTGCAGGTAGGCGTTGTAGATGCCGTGCTCCTGGACGCGGGCCTTGAGCTCGCGCCAGTCCTCCTGCGTGGGGATGTGCACGCCGGCCTTCTCGAACAGCTCGCGAACGCGGGGCGTGGCGGGCTCCCACACCTGATCCGTGTACTTGTCGAAGTACTCGCCCGTGGCGTACTTGGACTCCTCGAAGTTTGCGAAGCGCTCGCCGCGCTCGATCGCAATCCTGTTGGACTCGTTCACCGCGTGGTACGCCACGGTGTAGAAGTAGATGTTCGTGAAGTCGATGCCCTCCTCGGAGCCGTAGAAGATCCGCTCACGGGCGAGGTAGCCGTGCAGGTTCATCTGGCCGAGGCCGATCGCGTGGGAGGCGTTGTTGCCCTCCACCACGGAGGGCACCGAATTGATCTCGGTGGCATCGGAGACGGCGGTCAGCGCCCGGACGGCGGTGCCCACCGTCATACCGAGGTCCGGCGAGTCCATGGCCTTCGCAATGTTGAGCGAGCCCAGGTTGCAGGAGATGTCCCGGCCGATCGTCTTGTACGACAGGTCATCGTTGAACTCGGACGCCGTGGAGACCTGGAGGATCTCCGAGCACAGGTTGGACATGACCACGCGGCCCTTGATCGGGTTCGCCCTGTTCACCGTGTCCTCGAACATGATGTACGGGTAGCCGGACTCGAACTGGATCTCCGCGATGGTCTGGAAGAACTGGCGGGCCTTGATCTTGGTCTTGGTGATCCGGGGGTCATTCACCATCTCGTCGTACTTCTCGGTCACGGAGATCTCGGAGAAGGGCACCCCGTAGATGCGCTCCACGTCGTACGGCGAGAACAGGTACATGTCCTCGTTCTTCTGCGCCAGCTTGAACGTGATATCCGGGACCACCACGCCGAGCGAGAGGGTCTTGATGCGGATCTTCTCGTCCGCGTTCTCCCGCTTGGTGTCCAGGAACTTCATGATGTCCGGGTGGTGCGCGTTCAGGTACACGGCTCCGGCACCCTGGCGGGCGCCGAGCTGGTTGGCGTAGGAGAAGGAGTCCTCGAGCAGCTTCATCACCGGGATCACGCCGGAGGACTGGTTCTGGATCTTCTTGATGGGGGCGCCCTGCTCGCGGAGGTTCGAGAGCAGGAGGGCCACGCCGCCGCCGCGCTTGGAGAGCTGGAGCGAGGAGTTGATGCCCCGGGCGATCGACTCCATGTTGTCCTCGATGCGCAGCAGGAAGCAGGAGACCAGCTCGCCGCGCGCCACCTTGCCGGCGTTCAGGAACGTGGGGGTGGCCGGCTGGAAGCGGCCGCTCATCATCTCGTCCACGAGGTGCCCGGCGAGCCCCACATCGCCGGCGGCGAGGTACATGGCCACCATGACCACGCGGTCCTCGAACCGCTCGAGGTAGCGCTTCCCGTCAAAGGTCTTCAGCGTGTACGAGGTGTAGTACTTGAAGGCGCCAAGGAAGGTGGGGAAGCGGAACCGGACCGCGTAGGCGCGGTCGTAGAAGGACCGGATGTCCTCGAACTCGTACTGTTCGAGCACCTCGGACTCGTAGTAGCCCTCCTCCACCAGGTAGTCGAGCTTCTCCTTCAGATCGTGGAAGAACACGGTGTTCTTGTTGACGTGCTGCAGGAAGTACTGCCGCGCCGCCTCGCGATCCTTCTCGATCTGGATCCTGCCCTCGGCGTCGTAGAGGTTCAGCATCGCGTTGAGGGCGTGGTAGTCCAACCCCTGCGATGCGTCGAGGACCTCTAGGCCGGTATCCGTGAGTGTTGTTGCCAAAACTTGTTCAGCCCTTCCCGCACGCGTGCAACGTCCTCGGCCGTTCCGAGGAGTTCGAATCTGTAGAGCACCGGCACGTGCGTCTTGGCGGAGATAATGTCTCCCGCCAGGCAGTACGCCGTACCGAAGTTGGTGTTCCCGCTCGCGATCACACCGCGGATGAGCCCCCGGTTGTGGGGGTCATTGAGGAACTTGATGACCTGTTTGGGGACTGCGCCCCGCATGTTGCCGCCCCCGTAGGTGGGGACGATCAGCACGTACTCCTCGTCCACCTGGAATCCGTCCTCCCAGCGGAGGGGGATCCGAGTGGCTGGGAGCCCCACCCGCTCGACGAATCGGCGCGTGGTCTCCGAGACCGACGAGAAATAGACGATCCTGGCCACTTTCTACCCACCTCCCACGGCGGGCGTGCCCGCCTGCGTCCCTAGGCCGAGATCTCCGCCGCCGCGCGAGCGAGGGCCTTGATCTTGTCCGGACGGAATCCGGACCAGTGGTCGCCGCCGGCGAAGACGACAGGGGCCTGCTGGTATCCGAGGGCCTTGACCGTCTGCAGTGCCTGCGGGTCCTGGGTGATGTCCACAACCTCGTAGTCGAGCCCGTTCTTCACCATGGCGCGGTACGTGGCATCGCACTGCACGCAGTTCGGCTTGCTGTAGACCGTGATGCTCATGGTGTTCGGCTCTCTTTCCTGCTGTTCGAAGGTCTCTTCCGACCCTGCCCTCACAGCTGTAACTACAACGGTGTCATTTACTGGAGGCGAGGCGTCCGCCCGGACCTCAGACACTACACCTAGTGCCCGGATCCGCGCATCACCCCTACATGTAGTGCCGGCGTGTCTTCTGGGAAGTTTGTCCCCCACGCGTCCCCCACGCCTGTGGATGGCCGGCCACCAGAGAAATCGCCGCCACCGGACGTTCGACTTTCCAGGTGCGGCGGCGATCCCTCCGGAGCCGTGGAACCAAGCCAATCAGGACCCCCTGACACGAACGTCCTGCCCCTCCGCGCGCTCCTCCACCGGGTGTGGACAACCTCAGTCCACCTCTCCCCACCCCTGTGGAAAAGAATCACACACGTGTCATTCGATTTCGGCGTGTCGCGCCCGTCGCGCCCGCCTCGCTCCCAACATCCCGACGACGGCGGAGCTCAGGCATGGGTACGCACCTCGCGCTCGACATCCAAAGATCGACAAGGTAACTTGTACTAGTGGACGAACCGATCATCTCGGCATCGGCGCTGAAACACGGCTTCACAGAGGACGAGATCCTCCACGCCTACCGCAATCCGATTCGTGCTTGGGACCTTGGCGAAGGTTTCACGATGATCATCGGAGCAAACCACGCCGCTCTCATCCTTGAAATCGGCTACATCCGGGGCACTACCGCCGTCGTCATCGTCCACGCGATGCGGGCCCGCCAGAAATTCTTGAGGTGATGACCATGCCACGCACAGTAGAAGAGATCCTCGCCCACGCCGACGAACTCGCGACCCGATTCGAAAACTTCGAGCCAGAAGAAGGCCACGAGCTGAGCGTCGATGCGATTCGCGCCCTGCGCCAAGCTGTCGCAGAACAGTCAAGTGCGGAACGCCACCTATTGGAAGCGGTTAAGGTAGCCCGCGAGTCCGGGATGTCCTGGGCCACCATCGGGACGTTCGTCGGAACGTCCGGTGAGGCCGCGCGACAGCGGTACAGCAAGCGCGTGGCCTGAGGCCACCACGCACATCGACGGCGTAGCTCACTTGGGTCCGGCCCTCACCAGGACGGGTCGACCAGGCAGTGCTCGAACGCGGGATCGCGCGCCGCACCGTCGTCGGGCGCTCCGGGAACGTCCGCCCCCGCCATCCACTCCTCAAAGCCCGAACCCGTGAACTCGGGTTCGGCCAGGCCGTGCCGGACGAAGCATTCGGCGAAGAGGTCCGGCGGGTGCCGGTTCTCGGGGTTGCCCAGCATCGCTCCGTAGAGCACCTCGATCGGGCTCAGTTCAGTACGGCACTCATCAGAAACCTGCGAACCCTCGTTCCCGCCCGTGTAGGAGTAGTTGTTGATGCCGTGCACATCTGTCACAGAGACGGCGAAGCCGCGGTCCTCCATGCACTGGACGTAGCGCGCCGTGGCCTCGTCGTACTCAGCGCGCGTGAGTTGCCCGTCCTTGAAGACCTCTCGCTGGAAGTCGGTCGTGGCTTGGTCATAGGCCTGTTCGAACTCCGCCGCCCACGGCCCCTCAAATCCCGGCGTCCCCCCGCAGCCCGCCACAGCCGCGGCCACCGCCACCGCCAGCGCTCCCGGCGCGAGGACCTGTCGGGCGGCGCGTCGAGGGTGCTTCAGTCGACTCTGCTGCATCGCTTCACCGTAGCCCGGGCCCCCGGTTGCCGGACTGCCTTCCGGCGACGGCACCCGTCCGAACGCCCCGCCCGCCCGCCCGGGTGAGGCGGTGGACCAACCCAGGTTCCGCCGTCGTCAGCACTCCACCACGTTGACGGCGAGGCCACCTTCGGAAGTCTCCTTGTACTTGCTCTTCATGTCCGCGCCGGTCTGGCGCATGGTCTCCACCACGGCGTCGAGGGAGACGGTGTGGGTGCCATCGCCCCACATGGCGAGGCGCGCCGCGTTCACGGACTTCACGGCGCCCACCGCGTTGCGTTCGATGCAGGGGATCTGCACGAGCCCGCCGATGGGGTCGCAGGTGAGGCCGAGGTTGTGCTCCATCGCGATCTCGGCGGCGTTCTCCACCTGGGCTGGGGTCCCGCCCATCACCTCCGCGAGCCCGGCGGCCGCCATCGCCGACGCCGAACCCACCTCCCCCTGGCAGCCCACCTCCGCCCCCGCGATGGAGGCGTTGAGCTTCACGATCGTGCCGATCGCGGTGGCCGCGAGCAGGAAGCGCCGCACCCCCGCGGCAGTACCGCCGAGGAAGCGCACATAGTAGGAGATGACCGCCGGCACCACGCCAGCCGCACCGTTCGTGGGCGCCGTGACCACCCGGTGGCCGGAGGCATTCTCCTCGTTGACTGCGAGCGCGTACAGGTTCAACCAGTCCATGACGAGGAGCGGATCTCCGGGCTCGCCCGGTACGGGCGCGTCCCCGAAGTAGGTGGCGCGCTCCCCGCCCTCGACCTCGCGTTTCCGGAGCTCGTCGTGGATGCGGCCGGCCCGCCGCGGCACGTTGAGGCCGCCGGGAAGGGTGCCGTCACCCTCAAGTCCGGCTTCGACACAGGCATTCATTGCCGCCCAGATCTCGTCCAGCTCGGCCTCCAGCTGCTCGCTCGTGCGGGAGGCGAGCTCGTTCGCCCACACCACGCCCGCCACGCTGAGGCCACTCTGCGCGCACCGGGCAAGCAGCTCGGCGCCACTCGTGAACGGATACGGCACCGCCTCCTCGCCGCGCTCCCCCTCCTCGCCACCCGGCACCCCCACTGCATCGACTGTGTGGGTTACGTCGGCGCCCGCAGGCCCGCCCGTTCCCCCCTCTTCGCCGACTGTGTGCCGTAGATCAGCGCCAACCCCTTCCCCGGCACTCCCGGAGGCCCCGTCAGCACCGACGGCACCCGACCCCGGATCCGGCGAGACCGTCAACGGAACTTGAGCTCCGTCGTCGTCGATGAGGGTGACGAAACCCCCACCCACCGAGCAGTACGTGCGCTCGAGCAGGCCCTCGCCGGCCGCGTCCTCGAGCCGGAAGCGGACGCCGTTGACGTGCTGGGGGAGGGTCACGCGGGGGTGGAATTCGATGTCGCGGGCGGGGTCGAAGGGGAGGTCGAGTTCGCCGCCGAGGCGGAGCGTGCCGCTCGCGGCGATGGCGGGGCAGAGGGACTGGATCACCTGGTCGGGGCAGGTGCGGGGATGGTGGCCCGCCAGGCCCCACTGGACGGCGCGGTCCGTGGCGTGGCCGCGTCCCGTTGCGGCGAGGGACCCGTACAACTCGACGACGACGCGTGCGGGGGCGGAGCCGCCCTCTCTGGTGGCGGCCAGGGCCGTGCGGGCGAAGTGCAGGGCGGCCTTCATGGGGCCGACCGTGTGCGAGGAGGACGGCCCGATCCCAATGGAGAACAGGTCCGTGACAGAGATGTGCCCGGTGGTGGGTGCCATGGAAAGAGTCTCGCATGGTGGGACGGAGCCGGCACGGGACGTGGGTGCGGGGCCTTGGAGCGCGTCTTCGTGGAGCGCACTCCCGGCGTCCACCCCACCCCGCCGTGACACGCGCCGCCACCACCCGCCCGCGCCGTCGCACGCGGCGCCACCACCCGCCCGCGCCGTCGCACCGGGACGCCCGCCGCCCGCCCCCGCCGTCGCACGCGCCGCCACCACCCGCCCGCCCGCCCCGGGACGCCCGCCCGCGCCCGACTCCGGGATGACAATGCGGTTTGCCACCGA
>JAAZBW010000061.1 GCA_012513625.1 Actinomycetales bacterium
GGAGGTGGCGACGGCGGAGGGTGAGGCGGACGGCTCGGGTTCGGCCTCGGCATGCGCTGGCCCGGCCACTGCAACCAGCCCAAGGCTGAGCGTGCAGGCGAGAACGGTGCGCAGTGTGCGGCGTCTCAATGTGCGTGAAGTCAAGGCATCCTCCGGTCAACCAGCAACCGGGGACCCGAGCGCGGGACCCGTCACGTGTGTGAACCCCTCCCCAGAAGCTCTTCCAGTATGTCAGGGATCACACTCGTGTGGCTGCCCTTCAACAGTCGATCTACACAAATTTGTGCCCCAATTGTGGTCCGGTACTGTCGGCACATGTCGATCAGAGGCGCATTCGAGCGTGCACGCACCGTCACCTACGCCGATCTGGACCGCTACCTCGGCAACGCGCACCTGGTGCGCCACGTCATGAACCTCTGGCCACCGCTGCTCTTCTCCTCGATCCGCATCCAGGAGGTCTCGGACGATCTCCGCCATGTGCGCGTTCGCCTCGGCCACAACCGCCTTACCGGAAACTACGTTGGCACCCTCTACGGAGGGTCTCTCTACTCGATGACGGACCCCTTCTGGATGATGATGATCTCCCGTGCGCTCGGCCCGGAGTACTCCGTGTGGGATGCCCACGGAGAGATCTCTTTCCTGAAGCCGGGCCGCGGCACGGTCACCACCGAGTTCCGGCTCACGGAGGACGAACTTCGTTCCATCAGGGCCGAGACGGAGGACGGCCAGAAGCATCTGCGCTGGTTCGAGAACGACATCGTGGCAAAGGATGGCGTCGTGATCGCCCGCGTGCGGAAGCAGGTCTATGTTCGCAAGAAGCCCACGCGCGCCTGACCGCCCGCAAGACTCCGTCGACCCCCTCACCGGGTCCCGTGAAAATCATTGGGGAGGATGTTAGGGGCCTAACGCCTAACATCCTCCCCAATGATTCTGGAAGCTGCCTTTCGGCTGCGAGCGGGTGCCGTGCTGTGCCCGGCGGGGAGGGGCGTCGTGCCCGTCGTGGCCGGGGTGACCGTGGTGCCCGCAGTGCCCGTCGTGGCCGGGGTGCCGTGGTGCCCGCGGTGCCCGTCGTGGCCGGGGTGACCGTCGTGCCCGTCGTGCCCGGGCTGCCCGCGGCACCCATCGCGCCCGCGGCACCCATCACGCCCGCAGTGACCGAAGACACTCCGCCGTATATATGCACCGGAGTGCATAGAAGAAGCGTCCCGGCATAGGCTAGCCCGCATGGCAAAGGTCCTCGGTTCCCTCCCGGTCGGCGAGCGCGTGGGTATCGCGTTCTCCGGTGGTCTCGATACGGCGGTGGCGGTGGCGTGGATGCGCGAGAAGGGCGCATTCCCCTACACGTACACGGCGGATATCGGTCAGTACGACGAGCCGGACATCGATTCCGTGCCGGACCGCGCCATGGAGTACGGCGCCGAGGCCTCACGCCTCGTGGACTGCACGGAAGCCCTCGTGGAGGAGGGCTTCGTTGCCCTCCAGTGCGGCGCCTTCCATATCCGCACCGCCGGCAAGTCCTACTTCAACACCACGCCCCTCGGCCGCGCGGTCACGGGCACCATGCTGGTGAGGGCGATGCTCGAGGACGGCGTGGACATCTGGGGCGACGGCTCCACCTACAAGGGCAATGACATCGAGCGGTTCTACCGCTACGGGCTCCTCGCGAACCCGCGCCTGCGGATCTACAAGCCGTGGCTGGACAAGGACTTCGTCTCGGAGCTCGGCGGCCGCCAGGAGATGAGTGAGTGGCTCACCGCCCGCAACCTGCCCTACCGCGCCTCCGCGGAGAAGGCGTATTCCACCGACGCCAACATCTGGGGCGCCACTCATGAGGCGAAGCGCCTCGAGGACCTGGACACCGGCGTGGAGATCGTAGAGCCGATCATGGGCGTGGCCTCCTGGCGTGAGGACGTGGAGATCGCTCCAGAAACGATCACGCTCACGTTCGAGGCGGGCCGCCCGGTGGCCATCAACGGCCAGGCCTTCGACTCCCCGGTGGCGCTCGTGCACGAGGCCAACGCGATCGGTGGGCGCCATGGGCTCGGCGTCTCGGACCAGATCGAGAACCGGATCATCGAGGCGAAGTCGCGCGGCATCTACGAGGCTCCCGGCATGGCCCTGCTCCACATCGGCTACGAGCGTCTCCTCAACGCGATCCACAACGAGGACACGATCGCGAACTACCACAACGAGGGCCGTCGTCTTGGCCGCCTGATGTACGAGGGCCGCTGGCTCGATCCCCAGTCGCTCATGCTCCGCGAATCGCTCCAGCGCTGGGTCGGCTCCGCCGTCACGGGCGAGGTCACGCTCCGCCTGCGCCGCGGTGACGACTACTCGATCCTCGACACCACCGGCCCCTCCCTCTCCTACCACCCGGACCGGCTCTCCATGGAGCGCGTGGAGTCCGCCGCGTTCGGCCCGGAGGACCGGATCGGCCAGCTCACGATGCGCAACCTGGATATCGCCGATTCCCGCAACCGCCTCGAGCAGTACGTCGCGCAGGGCCTCGTGGGCGGCGCCACGGGAGAGCTCGTGGCCGGCATCCAGCCGGGCGGCTTCCAGGAGATCGCGGGCCATCGGGATCCCGAGGTTTCCGTGGAGGCCCTCGACGCCGCCGCGATGGAGTACGGCGCCGACTAGGGAGTGGGTGGCGGACCCTGACCTCTGCCGCTCCGGTTGTGGACCGCGCCGAGCCGCCGGACAATGAAATGTGCTCGATGGAGAGCCATGGGGTGCAAGACCACGCCATTTCCACGTAGGGGGTTCATCATGGCGAAGTACAAGGTGGGATACATGGTCGGCAGCCTGTCGTCGACCTCGATCAACCGAGTGCTCAGCAAGGCGCTCATCAAGGCCGCTCCGGCAGATCTGGAGCTCACCGAGATTCCGATCAAGGACCTCCCGTTGTACTCCCAGGACCTTGACGCGGACTATCCGCCGGGTCCGCAGGCGGTCAAGGATGCGATCGCGGCCTCCGATGCGGTCCTCATCATCACGCCCGAGTACAACCGCTCGATCCCGGGCCCACTCAAGAACGCGCTCGACTGGGCCTCTCGGCCCTATGGGCAGAACTCGTTCGACCACGTACCCGCCGCGGTGATCGGCGCCTCGATCGGCAACATCGGCACGGCGCTCGCGCAGCAGGCCGTGCGGGGCGTGCTCTCCTTCTCCAACGCCCGGCAGATGACCGCCCCGGAGGCCTACATCACGTTCAATCCGGACGTGTACGAGGAGGACGGGTCCGTCACGGACGAGGGCCTGCGCGAGGTGCTCACCACGTTCATGGAGGAGTTCCGCACGCACATCGAGCGTGTGCTCACGGTGATCCCGCGTAACCGGTGACGACGGCGGGGCGCACCCTCCGTACGGAAGCCAACCCTTCGTCGTCGGGGGATTACCGACGACGGAGGGCGCGTAGTCCCGCGATCCCGACCACGAGGATGACACCTCCGAAGATGGGGAGGCCGAGCAGCCCCTCGCCGTAATCGGCGGAGGTGCCCACGTCGAACAACCCGCCGCGCATCCGCGTGAGGGTGAGCCAGGCGGCGGCCGTGGCACCGAGGAGCATGCCGGCGAGGTACAGGAGCACGCGGGACTGCCGCGGGAAGGCACGCGAATCGCCGTGGAGGAAATCGCCCGCGGTGAGCGCGGTCCAGACGAGGCCGAACAGGGTGACGCCGAGGCCCACGATGGTGACCACCTGCTCGATCGGCCCGGCCACGATCCCGCGGTGGTAGTAGACGAGCGAGAGCAGCACGAGCAGCAGGCCCGGGACGGGGTTGGTGCGCGCCACAAGCGCGGTGGCGAGGAGGAGGACGCCGAGTAGCAGGCCGAGACCGACGATCCCGCTGATGGTGGGCTGGGTGTTCCAGCCCGTCGCGATCCCGAACAGCTCCGCGACGGCCGCGGCCAGGAACACGGCCCCCGCGAGCCCGATCGCGGTCTCGCCGCGCCCCGCCCGCCGCAGGCCCAGCACCCAGAGCCCCACGCCGATCAGCACCGTGGCGATGGGGGCGTACCACCAGATGGTGGGGACGCCCACGAGGAAGTTGGCGCGCAGGACGAGGTCCTGGTTGCCGGTGGCGAAGCCCACGGTCTGCGCCAGGAAGCCGAGCGGTACCGGCAGGTAGAGGGCGGCGATCGCGAACGAGGTTCCGGAAGCGCC
>JAAZBW010000062.1 GCA_012513625.1 Actinomycetales bacterium
CCGGGCTCGGACTCGTCCGCGTTCACAACCAGGTAGCGCGGGCCGCCGTCCGGGGCAGGCAGGAAGGACCATTTGAGGCCGGTGGGGAATCCTGCGCCTCCGCGGCCGCGGAGTGAGGAGTCCTTCATGATGTTGATGATCTCGGCCGGGTCCATGGTCTGGGCGGTCTTCCAGGCCTCGTATCCCCCGCCGTCGCGGTAGACGTCGAGCGTCCAGGATCTGTCCCTGCCCCATGATTCGGAGAGGACCGGGACGAGCCGTCCGGGTTCGGTGAGTGTCACTTCTCCTCCTCCTTGCTCGAGGGCTGCGCGGTCTCGTCCGCAGCAGCGTCCGGATCGGGCATGGCGGGCTTCTCGGCAGTCTTCGGGTCGACGTCGGCCGGCACGGTGGGCTCGCGGTCCGCGGAGGATCCGGGCTGGCCCGTGGCGGGTGCCCCGTCCGTGGCCACTGCGGCCGCCTCGGGAGTATCGGCCGAGTCGTGTGGAGCACGCCAACCGTGCTCCTGCGCGAGCCGGTTTCCGAGCAGTGAGGCGGGACCCGCGGAGGGCCCCTCGTCCGCGTGGCCATCCTCGAAGCCGGCGAGCACGCGGGCGACCTCCCGGAACGTGTGGACCTTGTCAGCTCCACGGGTGGGGCGGATGTCCTCACCCGCGATGATGTGGTCCACGAGCTCCAGGGCGGAGGCCGGGGACTGGTTGTCAAAGAATTCCCAGTTGACCATCACCACGGGGGCGTAGTCGCACGCGGCGTTGCACTCGAGGCGCTCGAGGGTGATCACGCCGTCCTCGGTGGTCTCGTCGTGGCCGATTCCGAGCTTCTCGCTGACCGCCTCGAAGATGAGGTCGCCGCCCATTACCCCGCACACGGGGTTGATGCAGACGCCGAAGTTGTATTCGCCGTTGGGGTGGCGGCGGTACTGCGAGTAGAAGGTGGCGACCGCGCTCACCTCGGCGCGTGTCAGGCCGAGCACCTCGGCGCACAGCGTGATGCCCCGGGCGGAGACGTATCCATCCTCCGACTGCACGAGGTGCAGCATGGGCCCGAGCGCGGACCGCGCGTTGTCGGGATAGCGGGAGACGATCTCCTCCGCATCGGCGCGCAGCCGCGCGTGGACGTCCGGAGCGAACCCATCGCTCATCGGTCAACACCTCCAAGGACGGGGTCGATCGTGCCGAGTGCGGTGATGACGTCGGCGACGACGCCGCCCTCCACCATCATCGACATCGACTGCAGGTTGGCGAACGAGGGCTCACGGAAGTGCACCCGGTACGGCCGGGTGCCGCCGTCGGAGACCACGTGGCAGAGCATGAGTCCCTTCGCGTGCTCCACGAGGGAGTAGGCCTGGCCGGCGGGCACACGGAAGCCCTCGGTCACCAGCTTGAAGTGGTGAATGAGGGACTCCATGGAGTCGCCCATGATCTCGCGGATGTGCTCGAACGAGTTTCCCTGGCCGTCGGAGCCCACGGAGAGCTGGGCTGGCCACGCGATCCGCCTGTCCTCCACCATCACGGGCTCGCCCTCGGAGGCGTCCAGCTCGTCGAGGACCTGCATCACGATCCTGATCGACTCGAAGCACTCGTAGAAACGCACGGCGGTGCGGTTGTAGGGGTCGGAGTAGTCCGCCACGGGCACGTCGAACTCGTAGTTCTCGTAGCCGCAGTAGGGAGCGAACTTTCGCACGTCCATCGGGTATCCCGCAGCGCGGAGGCACGGGCCGGAAAGTGAGAGCGCGATCCCCGCCGTGTTGGAGATGTACGCGACCTTCTTCATCCGGGCCTTCCAGATGGGGTTCTCCATCGTGAGACCCATGAGGTCCTGCACATTGTCACGGATGCCGGGGATGTACTGCCGCACCATGTCCACCGTGCCGGGGGGCAGGTCCAGGGCCACGCCGCCCGGACGGACGTACGCGTGGTTCATCCGGAGCCCGGTCACGTGCTCGAAGATCTTCAGGACGAACTCCCGGCCACGGAAGCCGTAGGTCATCATCGTGGTGGCGGCCAACTCGTTGCCGGCGGACCCGATGGCAACGAGGTGGGAGGCGATGCGGTTCATCTCCATCATGAGCACGCGGATCTGGGTGGCGCGCCGCGGAATCTGGTCCGTGATGCCGAGGAGTTTCTCAACCGCGAGGCAGTACGAGACCTCGTTGAGGATGGGGGCCACGTAGTCCATGCGGGTGGCGAACGTGACGCCCTGCGTCCACGTCCGGTACTCCATGTTCTTCTCGATCCCGGTGTGCAGGTAGCCGGTACCCACACGGCAGACCTTCACGTGCTCGCCCTCGAGGTCGAGGATGAGGCGCAGCACTCCGTGCGTGGACGGGTGCACGGGGCCCATGTTGATGACCATGCGCTCTTCGGAGATTCGCTCGGCCTCGGCCGCGATGTCATCCCAGTCGCCGCCCGAGGCGGTGTACTCGCGCAGCATCTCATCCTCGATGAGCGGCGGGGTGGCGTGGAATTCACTCATGAGTAGCTCCTCCGGGCGTCGGCGGGCTGAATGGTGGCGCCCTTGTACTCAACCGGGATCCCGCCTAGCGGGTAGTCCTTGCGCTGCGGGTGTCCCACCCAGTCATCCGGCATCGCCGTGCGGGCGAGGCCCGGGTGGCCCTCAAAGATGATGCCGAACATGTCCCAGGTCTCGCGCTCCTGCCAGTCGTTGCCCGGGTAGACGGAGACCACGGAGGGAATCCGGGGGTTCGCGTCCGGCACCGAGACCTCGAGGCGAAGGACCCGGCCGCCGTGGGTGAGCGAGAGCAGGTGGTAGACGGCGTGGAGTTCCCGGCCCTCATCGGTGGGGTAGTGCACGCCGGAGACCCCGATGCAGAACTCGAACCGGAGGTCCTGTTCGTCTCGCAGCGCCTGGCACACGGTCACGATGTGTTCCGGAGCGATGTGGAGGGTGAACTCGTCGCGGTCCGCCACCGCCTTCTCGATCACCCGGTCCGGTTCGAGTCCGGCCTCCTCGAGCACCTCGACAAGGATCTCGTACACCTCGTCGAACCAGGAGCCGAACGGCGGGGTGGTCTGCCCG
>JAAZBW010000063.1 GCA_012513625.1 Actinomycetales bacterium
ACGGCCGCGGGCTCCGCCACGTGCGGGGCAACCGGGTGGCGATGGTGTTCCAGGAGCCGATGACTGCCCTGAACCCGGTCCTCAAGATCGGCGATCAGCTGATCGAGGCGATGGAACTCCACGGAATCGCGTACGGGCAGGACGCCTGGAACAACGCCATCGATCTCCTTGCTGCCGTGGGAATCCCGGAGCCGGAGCGTCGGGTCAACCAGTACCCGCACGAGCTCTCGGGCGGAATGCGCCAGCGCGTGGTCATCGCCATGGCGCTCTCCTGCCACCCGGACGTGATCATCGCGGACGAGCCCACCACGGCGCTTGATGTGACCGTGCAGGCGGACATCCTCGATCTGTTGCGCTCCCTGAAGGACCGCCTCAAGACCGGGATCCTCCTCATCACGCACAACATGGGCGTGGTGGCGGACATGTCCGATCGTGTGGCCGTCATGTTCAAGGGCGAGATCGTGGAGTCCGGCACCTCGGAGGAGGTACTGCTCCACCCGCAGCACCCCTACACGAAGCGCCTGCTGGACGCCGTCCCCCACCTGGGTGAGGGCCACGGCCAGTTCGGCTACCGCCCGAACCCGGTGGACCCGAACGAGACCAAGCTCGCGCTCTCCATCCAGGACCTGATCGTGGATTACAAGCGGCAGGGCAAGAAGCCGTTCCGCGCCGTCAACGGTGTCTCCTTCGATGTGCGCCGCAGCGAGATCGTCGGCCTCGTGGGTGAGTCTGGATCCGGCAAGTCCACGATTGGCCGGGCACTCCTTGGCCTGATCCCCTCTGCGGCGGGTGAAATCCGGCTGTTCGATCAGGATCTCCTCGATCTCTACGGCGGCGAGCTGAAGGCTGTCCGCAAGCGGATCGGCGTGATCTTTCAGGACCCCGCGGCCTCGCTCAACCCACGTCTCCCCATCGGTGACGTGATCCGCGAGCCCCTCGAGGTCCACAAGGTGGGCAACGCCAAGTCCCGCGTGGACCGCGTCCACGAGTTGCTCGACGCCGTGAAGCTGCCGCGCTCGGTCTACAACCGCTACCCGCACGAGCTCTCCGGCGGCCAACGCCAGCGCGTCTCCGTGGCGCGCGCCCTCTCGCTCAGCCCGGACCTGCTGGTGGCGGACGAGCCCACCTCCGCCCTGGACGTCTCCGTCCAGGCGGCCGTGCTCGCCATGTTCACCGAACTGCAGAACGAGTTCGGCTTCGCCTGCCTCTTCATCAGCCACGACCTCGCGGTGATCGACTCGCTCGCCCACCGCGTGGTGGTGATGCAGTACGGCGAGATCGTGGAGCAGGGCACCCGCGAGGAGGTGCTCCTCAACCCCCGCGAGGAGTACACGCGGCGGCTGCTCGCGGCGGCTCCCGTGCCGGACCCTATCGAGCAGGCGAAGCGGCGCGAGGAGCGCCACGCGCTGCTCCGGGAGCTCGGCGAGGAGGTCGTGGAGCTCGATACGAGCGGTTTCGAGAAGGGTGTGAAGGGCGCCAGGGGCGCCGCCCGGTCCCGCAGCGAGGGCACCCGTTCCCTGTTCCGCCGTACAAAGGACTGAGGGGGCAGCCGGGGCGTACCGGAAGGCCACGGGAAGGGACTGAATGGCGAGCTTGCTCGCGCGGCGCGCCGGCTCGCGCAAGCTGCTGCTCCTTGCACTCGTCCTCCTCACCGCAGCCGCCACGGCCCTCGTGGCACTCACGGTGGCCGGAGCCGGGGTCACTGCCACGCGCGCGAGCAGGGCCGCGATCGATGCGCACCTCGGCGGCGCCCCCGCCTGGGAGGTGCGCACACGAATCGCGCCCGATCCAGACGCCCAAGACAGGGCCGTCCGCGAAACGGTCGTCGAGACCGCTACGGGGCTGACCACCGAGGTGGGCCGCTACCTCCTCACCGAGCCCACCACAGTGCTCGCGGACGGCGGCGAGTCCCGCCGCGGCCTCCTTTCCACGGACGCCGGCTCCCTCCTCGTCGACGGCAGGTGGCCGGGGACGGGTGAGGTACTCGCCCCGGCGGACCTCGGCGTCGGGATCGGAGGAACGGTCCGGGTGGGAGACGCCACATTCACCGTGAGCGGCACGTGGGACCGCCCCGAGCCCACCCTCTCCGGGACCCCCGCGCCCACCGGCGACCCGGACCCGCTCGTGCTTGCCGACGACGCCGCGGTCCTCGCGATCGACGACGCCTCGTTCGTTTTCTGGAACGTCCGCGTGGACCCCACCGGACTCGACCTCGCGGCGCTCACCGACCTCGCGACGGTGGGCACGCGTCTCGATACCTCGATCCGCGCCGCGGATGGTGTGGCGATCCGCGGCCTCTCCGTGGCGGACAACCTGGAGACGGGCGGCGGCCAGCTTGCCACGGTGCTGCAGGGCTCCACCACCACGGTCCGCGCCGTCTCGCTCGCTCCCGCCGGGTTCCTGGTAGCCGTGGCCGCCCTCGCGATTGCACAGTTCCTCCAGCTGCTCGCGCTGACGAGGGATGCGGAAACCCGGGTGCTCCTGGCCCGGGGTGCGGGGAGGGCACGCATTGTCCGCTCCGCCGCACTCGAATCGGCCGCGGTGGCGGTGGTCGGGGCCGGCGCGGGCGCGCTCATCTCCCTCGCCGTTCTCTCCGGCGCGCCCGGTGGACCGCAACAGACCCCGGCCGTGGTGACCACCGCCGTCGGGACGTTGGTGTGG
>JAAZBW010000064.1 GCA_012513625.1 Actinomycetales bacterium
GTAGTAGGAGACGAAGTACTCGACCGCGTTGTTGGGGAGTAGCTCGCGGAACTCGCTCGCGAGTTGGGCGGCGAGCGTCTTGTTCGGCGCCATCACGAGGGTGGGCCGTTGCACCTGTTCGATCAGCCACGCCGTGGTGGCCGATTTGCCTGTGCCCGTGGCGCCGAGGAGGACAATGTCCTTCTCCCCCGCGCGCAGACGCTCGGTGAGTTCTCGGATTGCCTCCGGCTGGTCCCCCGACGGTTCGTACGGGGCGACCACTTCAAACGGCTTCTCGGTGCGCTGTAGCAGCATGCCCACCACACTACGACGCCCCCCTGACACGATCGATACCCAGCGCATGGCTGTTCGCGCAGGGCCCAGCCGCCGGCCCCGTCCGCGGCGGTACTCAACCCTCCTGCCGCGCCATCCAGCTGGTCAGCCACGTCCACAGCTCGCGTACCGCGGTCGCGAGGGCACCCACATCGTCCTCGTTCAGCAGGCAGACGTCGGCCGCCTCCTCCCTCTCCCCGTCGCTCGCCTGGGCCATCATCCGCGCTGTGATCTGCGCCTCCGTCATTCCACGGGTGGTCAGAAGGCGTTCCCGCCGCACCTCCTCGGGCGCGCTCACCGTCACGACGACGTCAAAGTCCCCTCCCCACCCCTTCTCCACGAGCAGCGGCAGATCGACGACGACGATCTCGCCTTCCCGCGCCCCGTCCAGTACCGCGCGGAGCCGCTCTCGTATGAGCGGGTGGGTGATCGCCTCGAGGCGCTCAAGTGCGCCCCGATCGGCGAAGACGATGGCGGCGAGGGCGGCGCGGTCGAGGGTCCCGTCGACCACGACACCCGGGAAGGCCTCCGCCACCCGGGAGAGCCCGGCGGTTCCGGGTGCCACGACCTCGCGAGCCACCTGGTCGGCGTCGACGACGGTGGCGCCCAGGTCGGCGAACATGCGCGCCACGGTGGACTTGCCCGAGCCGATCCCTCCTGTGAGCCCCACCCTCACGCGATCTCACCGCCGATTTCGTCAAGGTCCGTGGAATGGGCGGCGCACGCCCGGATTGCAGCCACGATCCCGTCCGCCACGCGCTCGGGCGCCAACGTTGCGGACGAGGGAACGTGCAGGAATCCGCCCCGCAGGGTGGGCGTCCCGAAATGGAGTACGGCGTACATTGCGGCGTTGCATCCGTAGGTGCCGGCCGAGAGCGAGAGTTCCGCGGGGAGGCCGGCTGCGAGGAGTGCCGCCCGGACGGCCTTGACCGGGAGGGTGGCGAGGTAGCCGCCGGGCCCGCCCTCCACGACAGGGCGGTCAACCGGCTGCGCGCCGGAGGAATCCGGCATCCGGGCGTCCACGAGGTTCACGGCCACCCGCTCCACGGCGATCGCCTTTGCCCCCATGTCCACACCGGTGGCGATCACCAGATCGGGTTCCTCCTCCGCGATGAGGTCCCGAAGGCGCCCGGGGATCACCGAGAAGTCCACCGGAAGGACCTCGGTGATGAGTTCGAAGTCGAACTCGCCCGCGTCAGCCCGTCGTTGGAGCACCCGGACGGCGGCCTCGGAGAGGTTCGCGGGAACCCCAGGGAACGGACCAAACCCGGTCACCAGTACGCGCATCCCCCCATGCTAGTTCCCGCCGATTTCCGCGAGGGTGCGGGATGGCGGGGTTGACGGAGGCGGGACGACGGCGTGGCGGGGCTGGCGGGAGCGACGCGCAGCGTCGCGGATGGTAGCCGAGGACCGACTGCGTCAACCTCGCCCGACGGAGGGTGACCAACCAACGCAACGCACGAAACGTCGTCGGAAATGACGGAAGGCCCGCCCCAACCGGGACGGGCCTTCCACATCACTGGATCAGAAGCCGGTGAGCTTCTCCCGCAGGGCGGCCAGCGCCTCATCGGAGGCGAGGGTACCCGTGGCGGCCTCGCCCGCCGAGGAGTAGGAGGTGGCGCTGTCGCCGGTCTCCACCGCCTCGGTCTCGGCCTCGGCAGCCTTCGCCACCTGTGCCTTGTGGGCGGTCCACCGCTCCTGGGCCTTCGCGTACTGCGCCTCCCAGACCTCGCGCTGGGCCTCGTAACCCTCGATCCACTCGTTGGTCTCGGGGTCGAAGCCCTCGGGGTACTTGTAGTTGCCGTTCTCGTCGTACTCCGCGGCCATGCCGTACAGCGACGGATCGAAGTCGTCGGACGACGGGTCCACGCCCTCGTTGGCCTGCTTGATGGACAGGGAGATCCGGCGACGCTCGAGGTCGATATCGATGACCTTCACGAACACCGGGTCGTTGACCTTGACCACCTGCTCGGGGACCTCCACGTGACGCATCGCCAGCTCGGAGATGTGGACGAGGCCCTCGATGCCGTCCTCCACGCGCACGAACGCGCCGAAGGGCACCAGCTTGGTGACCTGACCGGGCACCACCTGGCCGATGGCGTGGGTGCGGGCGAACGCCTGCCACGGGTCTTCCTGGGTGGCCTTGAGGGAGAGTGACACGCGCTCGCGGTCCATGTCCACCTCGAGGACCTCCACGGTGACCTCCTGGCCCACCTCCACCACCTCGGACGGGTGGTCGATGTGCTTCCAGGAGAGCTCGGAGACGTGCA
>JAAZBW010000065.1 GCA_012513625.1 Actinomycetales bacterium
GGACCGTGGCGGCGGAGATGTCGAGCGCGAGTTCAGCAGCACGTGCGCGGATGGTCTTCTCGTCTCCGAGGATCGTCAGCTTCGCCACATCGCGTGCGAGGAGGGTGGAGGCGGCGCGTAGGATCCGGTCATCCTCGCCCTCGGGAAGCACGATGTGCTTGCGCGCGGCCCGGGCGCGCTCGAGGAGGCGTGACTCGAACATGAGCGGCGTGACCACGTTGGGTGCCTCGAAGTTGATCCGCTCGAGGACGGAGCCCGGCTCCACATGACGCTCGAACGCCGCGAGCGCCACGTCCACCTTGCGCTGGGTCTGGGGCGTGAGCGAACCCCGGGTACGGGAGGCGATCCGCGCCGTCGTGAACGAGTCCTGGGGTGTGGTGAGGATCGGGATGCGCTGTCCGAAACCACGGACCAGTTGGTCCACCGAGGCCGGTACCGGGAAGCCGCCGTTGAGGATCACGCCGGAGAGCGAGGGGAAGGACTCGGCCGCGTGGGCGGAGATGAGCGCGATCAGCACCGCGGGCCGGTCGGACGGAGCGATCACGAGCTGGCCCTCCTTCAACCGCTCGAGGATGTGCTCCGTGTTCATTCCGGCCACCAGGAGGTGCTCCGCCTCGCGTGCGAGCAGCTCCGGATCGCCATACAGGAGAGAGGCACCGAGTGCGGCCCGGACCTCCTCCACCGTGGCAGAGAGCAGGAGTGGGATCTCCGGCAGGGTCCAGGTGGGGAGGTGCAGTTTGGCCAGCTCCGCGTCCACCTCGGAGAGTTCCTCCTCCGGCACCCGGTTTGCCATCACACCCACCACGGTGGCGTGGTGGGACTGCATGTCCTCCAGCGCAAGGCGTGCGGCCTCCGCGATCTCGTGCGCCGGCTTGTCGGAGCCGCTCATCACGAGGATCACGCCGGAGCCGATGTTCGCGGCGATCCGGGCGTTGTGGTCCAGCTCGGCGGGTGAGGCGACGCCGGTGTAGTCGGAGCCGACCACCACCACCATGTCCGCCTTCTTCTCGATTGCCCGGTAGCGATCGATCACCGTGGAAAGGGCGGATTCCGGATCTGCGTGGAGCTCGTCATACGTGACTCCCACGCACTCCTCGTAGGCAAGGTCCACGCTGGTGCGTGGCAGCAGCAGGTCGAGCACGGCATCGCGCTCGGCGTTGGAGCGCACGAGCGGCCGGAAGACGGCCGTTCGCTGCACGGTGGTGGCAAAGATGTTGAGGAGCCCGAGAGCCACCGTTGACTTCGCGGCATGGGCTTCGGTTGACGCGAGGTAGACGGAATGGGCCATGAGTCCGGGCTCCTTGGGGTAGTGGAAAGCAGGGGAGGGACCCGGTGTGCCGGGTCCCTCCCACACTAGCGATCCTTTTCGGATCTCGGAGCCTTCTACTCGTTGTCACCGCCGGTGGAGACGGTGCCACCAAGGTGCGAGTCCGCCGAGGCTTCGTCACTCCACAGCCACTCCGTGATCTCCGGCAGATCCTCACCATTCTCGAAGGCGTAGGCACGTGCCTCGGTGCGCTTGTCCTCCATGAACTGGCGAAGGTTGCCGTACCGCGTGCGCAGCTTCGGCACCCGGTCGATCACGTCCATGACCAGGTGGAACCGGTCCAGGTCGTTGCGCATCAGCATGTCGAAGGGTGTGGTGGTGGTGCCCTCCTCCTTGAATCCGCGCACGTGGAAGTGGCTGCCCTCGTCGTGGCGGTAGATCAACCGGTGGATGAGCCACGGGTAGCCGTGGTACGCGAAGATCACCGGGGTGTCCACACCGAAGTAGTTGTCGAACTCGAACTTGGTCAGGCCGTGCGGGTGCTCCTTCTCGTCCTGCAGGCGCATCAGGTCCACCACGTTGACCACGCGCACCTTGAGGTCCGGGATGGACTCGCGGAGGATCTTGGCCGCTGCGATGACCTCGAGTGTGGGGATGTCTCCCGCGCATCCGAGCACCACGTCTGGGTCGTCCCCGTCCTCCTCGGTGCCAGCCCAGTTCCAGATGCCGATTCCGCGGGTGCAGTGCTTGATGGCCTCATCCATGCTCAGCCAGTTGGGGTGCGGCTGCTTGCCGGCCACCACCACGTTCACATACTGCTTGGTGCGCAACACGTGGTCCCAGGTGGACAGGAGGGTGTTCGTGTCCGGTGGCAGGTACACGCGGATGATCTCGGACTTCTTGTTGACCACGTGGTCGATGA
>JAAZBW010000066.1 GCA_012513625.1 Actinomycetales bacterium
CAGGTGACCCTCTCCTACTACGCGGACGCGTCCAACCTGCGCCTCGACGTGGAGAACGGCAACATCGACGTGGCGCACCGCTCGCTCGCACCCACGGACATCGCGGCGCTCTCGCAGAACGACGCGGTGACGGTGCACGAGGGCCCCGGTGGGGAGATCCGCTACATGGTCTTCAACTTCAACACCCAGCCGTTCGGTGACGCGCAGCCTGACGCGGACCCGGTGAAGGCCCAGGCCGTGCGCCAGGCGATCGCCGCCTCGATCGACCGTCAGGAGATCGCCACGGACATCTACCAGGACACCTTCACGCCGCTCTGGTCCCACATCCCGGACGGCCTGCCGGGCGCCGGCCAGCAGTTCAAGGAGCTCTACGGCGACGGGAACGGCATGCCGGACCCGGAGCAGGCCACCCAGCGGCTCGCAGACGCAGGCGTGGAGACCCCGGTGAGCCTGGCGATCCAGTACAGCCCGGACCACTACGGACCGTCCTCCGGTGACGAGTACGCGCGCGTGAAGTCCCAGCTCGAGGCCACCGGACTGTTCACTGTGGACCTGCAGTCCACCGAGTGGGTGCAGTACGCGCAGGACCGCACGCAGGACGTCTACCCGATCCACCAGCTCGGTTGGTTTCCGGACTACTCGGACGCGGACAACTACCTGACCCCGTTCTTCATCCGGGACAACTTCCTCGTGAACCACTACGACAACCCGGAGGTGCAGGAGCTCATCCAGCAGCAGTTGGTGGAGCCCGACCAGGCGGTGCGTGAGGAGCGGTTCACCCAGATCCAGGACCTGGTGGCCGTGGACATCCCCACCCTGCCGCTTCTCCAGGGCAAGCAGATCGCGGTGGCCGGAGCCGACGTCGAGGGCGTGAACCTCGATCCGTCGTTCAAGTTCCGGTTCGGAAGCCTCAGTAAGTAGTTCGGTCTGCGGGCGGTCGCTTCGGCGGCCGCCCGCAAACCCGTCCCCGGGCGCACTCCCACGTGCCGTACCGGGGGCCCGTGCCCATCGGTTAGGAGAATCATGAGCGCCGCGCCCGAGGCGCCGGCAGCCGCGGCTCCCGCCCCGGCACCGGCCTCGAAATCCCGATCGTCTGGAACCCTGCGGAAGTACATCCTCACGCGCTTCCTGCTGATCTTCCCCACCATCTTCATCCTCGTGACAGTGGTCTTCTTCGTGATGCGCTCCACGGGCGATCCCATCACGGCCGCACTCGGCGGGCGCCTGACGCCCACCCAGCTCGCAGAGCGGATCGCGGCGGCGGGCTACGATCGGCCCCTGCTGGTCCAGTACCTGGAGTATCTCGGCAACATCTTCCGGGGAGACTTCGGCACCACGTTCTCGGACGGCCGCCCGGTGCTCGAGATCCTCACCACGTACGGCACGGCCACCGCGGAGATCGTGTTCTTCGCGCTCATCCTCGCGCTCCTCATCGGGGTGCCGTTCGGCATGATCGCCGCCGCGAACCGGGACCGTTGGCCGGACGCCGTGCTCCGCGTCCTCGCCATCCTTGGCTACGCCACCCCCGTGTTCTTCATCGGCCTGCTGCTCAAGCTGGTGTTCTCCGTCCAGCTCGGTGTGCTGCCCGTAGCGGGACGTGCCTCTCCGGCCGGCGAGGTGGTGATCTCCAAGATCACGAACCCCACCGGCTTCCACCTGCTGGACGCGATTCGGCTCGGCAACTGGGAGCTCGCACAGGACGTGGTCTCCCACTCGATCCTGCCTGCCGTGGCGCTCGGCCTGCTCGTGGGCGGCGTGTTCCTCCGCCTTGTGCGCACCAACATCATCGGCACCCTCGAGCGTCCGTACATCGAGTCCGCCCGCTCCCGCGGCGTGGACGAGGGCCGGCTCGTGCGGGTCCACGCCCTGCGCCCTGCGCTCGTTCCGGTCATCACCGTGATGGGGATGCAGATCGCCATGAGCCTCGGGGGCGCGGTGCTCACCGAGACCACATTCGAGTGGAAGGGCCTCGGCTTCATCCTCGTGCAGTACATGTCCTCACGGGACTTCGTGGCCGTCCAGGGCATTGTCATGGTGCTGGCCGTGATCGTGGCGATCACGAACTTCATCGTGGATATCGTGGCCGCCCTCATCGATCCGCGAGTGAGGTACTGACATGACCGCGTTACCCCGTAGCAGCGATCCCTGGTACCTCCGGCTCCCCGTCATCTCCGATCTGCGCCGCTCGGTCGGCCTCCAGCGGGGCATGCTGATCGCCGGACTCGTGCTCACCACGATCCTGCTCCTGACCGCCCTGTTCGCCCCACTGCTCGCCCCCTACGGCTGGGCTGCCACCGGTGACGAGGCGGGCGGATTCGGTACCCTGCAGCCCCCGAACGCCCGCAACCTGCTTGGCACCACCGTGACGGGGTACGACGTGCTCTCCCGGGTCATCTGGGGCACCCGCACCGCCCTCGGGGTGATCGTGGCCGCCGTGGCGGCCTCCATCGTGATCGGGGTGCTGCTCGGCCTGATCTCCGGCTACATCGGGGGCTGGCTGGACCGCATCCTCGTCATGGTCGCGGATGCCGTCTACGCCTTCCCCTCGCTCCTGCTCGCGATCGTGCTCTCCATCGCGATCTCGGGCGGCCAGTCCTCCGCGCGCGGAGGCATCCTCTCCGCCGCACTCTCCATCACGGTGGTGTTCATCCCCCAGTACTTCCGGGTGATCCGCGCTGAGACGATGCGGCTCAAGTTCGAGCCATTCGTGGAGTCGGCCCAGGTGATTGGCGCCCCGCACCGCCGGGTGCTCTTCGGGCACATCTTCCGTAACGCCACGCGCACCCTGCCGCTCATCTTCACGCTCAACGCCTCGGAGGCGATCCTCACGCTCGCTGGCCTTGGCTTCATCGGCTTCGGAATCGAGCCCACATCCGCCGCAGAGTGGGGCTACGACCTGAACCGGGCCACGGGGGACATCACGAACGGCATCTGGTGGACCGCCGTGTTCCCGGGCCTCGCGATCGTCTTCTCCGTGCTCGGCATCACCCTGGTGGGCGAGTCGATGAACGACCTCAACGATCCCCGCCTGCGGACGCGTCGCCGCAGCGGCGCGTCCCGCGCGGGTGTCGACAAGTCCGGCGGGCCTGGCCGTCCAACGCTACGTGACCCCGTGGGAACCCCCGTCGTCGTGTCCGACGACGGCGAGGTGCGGGCCACCGAGCATGGCCCCACCGGCCACGGACCCACCCATCGGAGAGACGCATGAGCGAGGCACGCCTCAGGATCGAGGACCTGCACATCACCTTCGCCACGGATGGCGGAGATGTGGAGGCAGTGAAGGGGATCGGGCTCGAGATCGGGGAGGGCGAGATCCTCGCGCTCGTGGGCGAGTCCGGTTCCGGCAAGACCGTGACCGCGAGGTCCGTGTTGCGCCTCCTGCCCGAGACCGCTGCCGTTGACGGCGTGATCCTGCTCGAGGGGGAGAACGTGGTGAACCTCGGCAGGGCCGGCCTCCGCGCGGTGCGCGGCCAGGGTGCCTCGATGGTCTTCCAGGAGCCCGGCTCCTCCCTCAACCCCGTCTTCCCGGTGTGGTGGCAGCTCGCGGAGGGCCTGCGTGCCCACAACCCGAAGCTCACCCGCAAAGAGCTTCGCGCTCGCGCGGTGGAGGCACTGCGCACCGTGGGAATCCCGGATCCCGAGCGGCGTATCGACTACTTCCCGCACGAGTTCTCCGGGGGGCAGAAGCAGCGCATCATGATCGCGGCCGCACTCTCGCTCGGCGCGCGGCTGATCATCGCGGACGAGCCCACCACCGCCCTCGACGTCACCGTGCAGGCGGAGATCCTCCGCCTGCTACGGGAAATCCGTGACGAGCACGGCACCTCCATCCTCCTCATCACCCACAACATGGGCGTGGTGGCGGACCTCGCGGACTCGGTGGCGGTCATGTACCGGGGAGACATCGTGGAGCGCGCCCCGGTGGCGGAGCTGTTTGCCCGGCCGCAGGCGGACTACACGAAGAAGCTGCTCGGCGCCGTGCCGCGCATCGGTGGAGACTCGGCCTCCGCACAGCGCTCCCCGGAGGAGATCGAGCGTGTGGCCGCCGCACCCGTGGTGGTGCGCGCCGATGGCCTCGAGGTGGAGTTCCCCGGGCGCTTCGGTGCCGCGCCGTTCAAGGCAGTGCGGGGCGTGGGGTTCGAGATCCACGACGGCGAGGTGTTCGGCCTCGTGGGAGAGTCCGGTTCCGGCAAGACCACCATCGGCCGCACCATCGCCGGCATGGAGACCGCCACCGGCGGCACCATGGAGGTCCTTGGGCAGCGCCTGACGGGCTGGGGGGATCGGCGCTTCCGGCCACTGCGCAAGCAGATCGGGTTCGTGTTCCAGGATCCGGCCACCTCCTTCAACCCGCACCTCACGATCGGCGAGTGCATCGGCGAGCCGCTGGCGATCCACCGCAGGGACATGGGCAAGGCCGCGCGCAGGACCGAGGTGAACCGGATGCTGGAGGCGGTGGAGCTGCCTTCCTCCTACGCGGGCCGCTACCCCCACGAACTCTCCGGCGGCCAGCGGCAGCGTGTCTCGTTCGCGCGTGCCCTCGCCCTGAACCCGCGGATCCTGATCGCCGACGAACCCACCAGCGCCCTCGACGTCTCCGTCCAGGCCACCGTGCTCGAACTGTTCCGGCAGCTGCACCGGGAGTTCAGCTTCTCCTGCCTGTTCATCAGCCACGATCTCGCGGTGGTGGACATGGTGGCCCACCGTGTGGGAGTGCTGCAGAACGGGCTCCTCGTGGAGTTGGGCACCGGGATCGATGTGCTCGAGCGCCCACAGCACGAGTACACGCGCAGGCTGATCGCCTCGCTTCCGGTGCCGGACCCGGCTGATCAGAAGGTCCGCCGCGAGGAGTTGGAGCGCCTCCTCAGGGAGGAATCCGCCTGAGGTGGCGGCCCGGTGTTCTTCCTGTGGCGGCGGTTTGGCGTCAGGTGGCGAGGCCGAGCCAGTCCTTCCAGCCCGGCACCTCCACGCGCGCCTGCGCGCGGCCGAGCGCGTGGGCAGCGGCCAACTTCGGGATCGAGCGCTCGCCGTTCGAGATCGGCATGGTGGTGGGGCAGAAGAGGATCGCGCGCCCCTCGGCCTCCAGCTGCAGCAGCTCCTCGCGGGTCTCGTTGTAGCGCTGGTGGCGGGTGATGAGCGCCTCCGCCACGGCGGGGAAGGCCCGGAAGAACCGGCGGTAGGCGGCCGGGAACCGGATGGGCCCCTTGCTGTAGGCCCGGGGCTGGGTGAGTACCGCGAGGAAGCGGGTGTATCCGTCCGCCTTCGCCACATCGAGCGCAATGCCCCCGGAGGGACCGAGCGCGCCGTCCACGTACGTGTGCTCACCAATCCGTACCGGGGGCATCAGCATGGGCATCGTGGAGGACGCCTGTACCCGGGTCTGGAGGTCCGCCGGCTCCCGGAGGTCCGCCTTCGAGAACCACACCATCTCCCCGTCGTCCGCCCGGAAGGCACCCACGCGCATCTGCGCAGGGTTCTCCATGAACCTCGCGAAGTCGAGCGGAAGCGCCTGGCCCGGCCCGGAGGTCTGCTGGTAGATCCAGTGCGCATTGAACACTCCCTGGCCCCGCAACCAAGTGCTCACGTCCCCGAACCGGTGGTCCGCGGCGATCTCCACGAACGAGCGCCGGGCGCGGAACGGATCGCGCGCGAGGTAGTTCACCGTGTTCGAGGAGCCGGCAGAAATCCCCGCCGTGTAGTCGATGAAGATGCCCTGCGCGAGCATTTCGGCCACCACGGCCGAGGTGTAGGCGGCCCGCATGCCGCCCCCCTCGAAGATGAGCGCCACGTCCGTCACATTGCTCTGCAACCGCGTCATGCTTCGAGCCTAAACGGGCTCTTCACAATCAAGGGTGTAGCGGGGGTTCGCGAAACCTGACGGTGACACCGGCGCGCCGTTGGGCGCGCCCAATCAAGCACCGGACCGTTGCTGCAAACACGGTGTCTGTGAACGCTAGAGTGGATGTGACTCTCAACGCGTGTTCACCTCCTCAGGGCGGAAGCCGCAGCGGGGAAAAGGGTGCGGCCGTGGGAGACCGTCACCGTAGCGCGTGTTCAGGAGGCAGCGTGCACCACATGAGACCTACCGGGTTCCCGTTGCGCGCAACCCTGGTACGGCGGGCCCTGGTGGTCAGCGTCGCTGCGGCACTCGCGTTCATTGGACTGCCCTTCTTCGCGACGGCGGTTCGTGCAGCAGACGACTGCGTGGGGGGTTCCATCTACTTCTCCCCCCATGCGGACGACGACCTCCTGTTCATGAGTCCGGACCTCCTGAAGGACATCCGGGGCGAGAGATGCGTACTCACCGTCTATGTCACGACGGGAGACGCGGGAATGGACGAGTGGTACTGGCTTGGGCGTGAGAGGGGCGAAGAGGCCACCTACGCACACATGGCTGGTCAGGCGAACAAGTGGACAACAAGCAGCATTGAGGTGGCGGGCAACCGCGTGAGGTTGCGGACACTGGACGGTGATCCGCGCATCCGCCTCGCCTTCATGCGGCTTCCCGATGGCTACGTGCTGGGCACCGGTAGTGAGCGAAACTCCTACCAGAGCCTCGAGAGGATGTGGAAGGGCGAGATCCGCACCATGACGGCGGTGGACGGCTCCGCGAGCTACACGAGAGAATCCTTCACGGACGCGCTGGTGAGTTACCTGGTGCAGTACCAACCCACCATCGTCCGGACTACCGACTTCGTGAGTTCGTACGGTGATGGCGATCACTCCGATCATCACAGCGTCGGCTATTTCGTGCGGGATGCGAGCCAGAGATGGGGCGGGCCGCACACACTGCTCGCCTACCAGGGGTACGGCATTGCCAACCGGGCGGCGAACGTGAAGGGTGTGGACCTGGAGACGAAGCGTGCGGTCTTCGATGTGTATGCCGGCTATGACGGTCTGGTCTGTACAGGTGGTTGCCTCGGGTCGAAGGAGGACAGATGGCTCCAGCGCCAGTACATTCTGGAGTCCCAACCCTTCGCGAACATCGCGAGGGGTTCCGGAGTGACCGTTACTGCGTCGTCACAGAACGCCTCCACCGGCCAGCTCGCGTCCAAGGCGATCGACGGCTACGCCCTCGGCTACCCGACGGACCACACACACGAGTGGGCGACAGTCGGGGGCAAGGCGGGAAGCTGGATCCAGATCGACTTCGACCGTCCCACGACGATTGACGAGGTCATCCTCTACGATCGCCCGAGCACGGTCGAGCACATCACCGGCGGAACTCTGTCATTCTCGGACGGTTCCACGGTGGACGTCGGTCCGTTGGCCAATGAAGGCTCGGGCACATCCGTTTCCTTCAGGACACGCACCGTCACGAGCGTCCGTCTGACCATCGACTCAGTCAGCTCCTCCACGGTGAACATCGGTCTCACGGAGTTCGAGGTCCACAGCCGGACCATGAATGTGGCGCGGACGGTGGGGCCGGTGGTGACGGCGTCGTCGCAGAGTGTTTCGACGGGGCAGACGGCGGTCAAGGTGGTTGATGG
>JAAZBW010000067.1 GCA_012513625.1 Actinomycetales bacterium
CGACTGTGTGGCTTGGGTTCCGCCTCACCACCGCCGACTGTGTGGCTTGGGTTCCGCCTCACCACCGCCGACTGTGTGGCTTGGGTTCCGCCTCACCACCGTCGACGAACGGCGTTGACGAAAGGTGGGGCGGCCGGGGTGGCATCCCGGGACCAACGGAAGTTCCGCCGTCGGGACCCACCACAGGTGTGACCAAAGTGATAATGCCTGTTCACCCTCCGTTCACCCCCGGCATCCCCGAACGTCACGAGCGGTCCCTAGGTTCGAAGGTGTCATGGGCAGAAGCTGCCCCATCACGATTGATTGGATGGAATGACTGTGAAGCTTGCAGTGAACCGCCGCATCGCCGGCATCGCCGCTGTCTCCGCCCTTGCCGTCACCCTTGCCGCCTGTGGCGGTGGCCGCGGTGGCGAGGAGACCACCGCCCCGGCTGGGACCGGTGGCGCGGGCACCACCGCTGCTCCCGAGACCACGGACGGCGCAGACGAGACTGACGCCCGCGAGGCGGGCTCGGACCTCTCCGGCAACCTGGCCGGTGCAGGCGCCTCCTCCATGGAGAAGGCCCAGAACGCCTGGATGGCCGAATTCATGGGCATCAACCCGGACGTGATCGTCTCCTACGATCCGGGCGGCTCCGGCGCCGGACGTACCCAGTTCGTCGAGGGCACCGTGCAGTACGCGGGCTCCGACTCGGCCATGAGTGCCGAAGAGATCGAGGCCGGCATGGCCCGCTGCGGCGGCTCCGAGGTCATCGAGCTGCCCCTCTACCTCTCCCCGATCGCCGTGGGCTTCAACCTCTCCGGCATCGACTCCGTGAACCTCTCCCCGGACACCCTCGCGGGCATCTTCACCGGCGAGATCACCAACTGGAACGACCCGGCGATCGCCGCGGACAACGAGGACCTGGAGCTACCGGACCTCCAGATCATTCCCGTCAACCGCTCCGACAAGTCGGGTACCACTGACAACTTCACCGACTACCTCGAGAAGGCCGCGCCGAGCGTGTGGACCTACGAGGCCTCGGACGTGTGGCCGCTGGAAGGCACCCAAGCGGGTGCCCAGACCTCCGGCGTGAAGCAGATCCTCTCCTCCACCGAGGGTGCGATCGGCTACCTCGACGCCTCGCAGGCCGATGGCCTCGGCACCGTGGCAGTGGGTGTGGGCGACGAGTTCGTGGCCTACTCGCCCGAGGCCGCAGCCCGGGTGCTCGAGGTCTCGGAGCTTACCGAGGATTCGACCGACTTCCGCCTCACCTACTCGCTCGCGCGTGACACCACCGAGTCCGGCACCTACCCGATCGTGCTCGTGGCCTACACCATCGCCTGTGAGCAGTACGAGAACGCGGAGGATGCAGAGCTCGTGAAGTCCTACCTCACCTACGTCGCCTCGGAGGAGGGCCAGGCAGTTGCCGCCCGCCCCGACGTGGCCGGCATCGCCCCGCTCTCGGACTCCGTCCGCGAGCTTGTGATGAACGCCGTCGACCAGATCTCCGCCGGCTGATAGCTTGCAGAGCGAGGGCGGGTCGGCCTTCCGGCCGTCCCGCCCTCATCACTCCCTCCACCTTTCTCAACCCTCGTGCTAGGAGGACGTGTGTCGGTATCCACGGCCACGGACGAATCGGTCGACGCGACTCCGGAGCAGCTCCTGGAGGCAGAAAAGAGGAAGCCTCCGGGAAATCTCGGCAACAGGGTGTTCAGCGGCGTCTCTGCCGGGGCTGGCTGGGTGATCCTCCTGATCCTCGCCGCGGTGGCGTTGTTCCTCGTGTTGCGGGCCATCCCGGCCTTCACCGCCTCACCGGAGGAGATCGAGGGCGTTGCCATCCTGCGTGGCCGCACCCTCTGGGAGTACATCCCCGCGCTGCTGTTCGGCACGCTGATCTCCTCCTTCCTGGCACTCCTCATGGCGGTGCCGCTCTCGATCGGTATCGGCCTCTTCATCTCCCACTACGCCCCCCGCAAGCTGGCGCAGGGCCTCGGCTACCTGGTGGACCTGCTCGCCGCGATCCCGTCCGTGGTCTACGGCCTGTGGGGCTCCATGTGGCTGATGGGCGTGCTCGATCCGATCTTCCGCTGGCTCACGGACAACCTCGGGTTCATCCCCTTCTTCGCGGGCTACGTGCCGCCCGCCCGCAACATCATGACCGCCTCGATCGTGCTCGCGATCATGATCCTGCCGATCATCACCGCCACGATCCGCGAGGTCTTCCTCCAGACGCCGCGCCTCCACGAGGAGGCGTCGCTCGCGCTCGGCGCCACCCGTTGGGAGATGATCCGGATGGCGGTCTTCCCCTTCGCACGCTCCGGCATCATCTCGGCTTCGATGCTGGGCCTCGGCCGCGCCCTCGGGGAGACGATGGCGGTGCTGATGATCCTCTCGCCGGGATTCCTCATGAACCTCTTCCTCCTCAAGCCCGGGCAGCACCAGTCGATTGCCGCCAATATCGCGAACCAGTTCCCGGAGTCCTCCGGCCTCGGTGTGGAGATCCTCATCGCCACCGGACTGGTCCTGTTCGTGATGACCTTCGTGGTGAACTCGATCGCCCGCGCGATAATCGCCCGCCGCGCCGAGTTCTCAGGAGCAAACTGATGAGCATCGAGACCCAGACCCCCGTGCCCACTCCCACACCCCCTCGCACGCCCAGGATGCTGACCGCCCCGTCCGCCAAGCGGTTGCCCGGCTGGAGCACCTGGGCCATCCTCGTGGGCTCGCTCGCGCTCGGCGCGCTCGTCACCGTGATCTCGGGCGGCTTCAGCCTGAGCGGGGCCGCCATCGTGGGCCTCGCCATCTTCCTTGCCGCGGTTTATGCGATCTCCTCCCTCTACGAGGGCCGGC
>JAAZBW010000068.1 GCA_012513625.1 Actinomycetales bacterium
AGGACGGCCGCGAGGCGCTCAACTTCGCCCCGCCGAGCACGCCCGTATTCACCATCAACGGTGTGGTGATGGTGGGCGCCCAACCCACGGCGGCGTTCGTGGATGCGATCTCCTGGGCGCACCAGAACACCGTGTAGGCGGGGCGCCCCATGGGAGATTTCTCGTTCCTCGCCGCCTTCGTCACGGGCGTTCTCGCGCTGCTCTCCCCCTGCAGCGCCCTGCTCCTGCCCTCCTTCTTCGCCTACGCGTTCGCCTCCCGCCGCGAGCTCGTGGCCCGCACGGCGGTCTTCACGCTCGGCCTCGCCGCCGTACTCATGCCACTCGGTTCCGGTATTCAGGCCGTCTCGACGGCGTTCGTGGAGAACCGCTCCCTCCTCATCCAGGTGGCCGGCTGGCTCATCATCGGGTTCGGACTCGTGATCGCATTCGGCGGCGGGTTCCGCCTCCCCGGCACCGGCCGGCTCACCCAGTCCTCCGGCGCGCTCGCGGGGTCCCAGAACCGCGACGGCGCACTCGGCTGGGTGTCCACCCTCGCCCTCGGCGCGGTGTACGGCCTCGCCGGGTTCTGCGCCGGTCCGGCGCTGGGCGCAATCCTCACCATTGCGGCCACCTCCACGAGCCCCTGGGCCGGGGCCGCCCTCATGGGCGCCTACGCCCTCGGTATGGCCGCGCCCCTCTTCCTCCTCGCGCTCCTCTGGGAACGGTTTCGGCTCGGCGAGAAGCGCTGGCTGCGCGGCCGTACCCTCCAGGTGGGGCCACTGCGGCTGCATTCCACCTCCCTCATCGCGGGCGGGTTCTTCGTGATCGTGGGGGTGCTCTTCCTCCTCTTTGACGGCACCGCCGGCATCTTCGCCCTGGACTTCACCGAGGCGTCCTTCGCCGCCCAACAGTGGGTGCTCCGCACGTTCAGCAGCACCCCCCTCTGGGTGTACCCGCTCCTCGTGGCCGCCCTCGCGTTCGGTTGGTATGGCTGGCGCAACGCGCGGGACCGCTCCCAGGGGCGTGAGGATCACGAGCCCGCCGCCTGAGAGCCCCTGACCGGCTACTTTCGGGGATTCCCCCACCCGCGGGGCTCTGCCAGCATGGGCCGGTGGCCCGATACATCGCAGGATCCGCGGTGGCCGCCGTTGCGGCGCTTGCCCTCGGCACCTCCGTGTGGGTCAACCTCGCGCCCACGGCCGGCGAACTGCCGGACCTCGTGGCCCCCACGGGCCATGCCGAGTACCTCTCCGGCACCCAGGACGGCACGTTCGAGACCGCCCGCTACGAGGGCTTCGTCGCCCTCATCGGCGCCCCGCCGTCGTTCTGGGAGGTGGCCAACGAACTGGCCGCAGCCGCGCCCGAGAGCGAGCCCGTCGTCGTCGAACGGCTGTCCGGGGAGTCCCGGAGCGAGCGCCTCCTCGTCAACACCCCGGAGGGCCTCGTCACGCTCGCCGAGACGTGGGACGAGTTCGGGTTCGCCTACCCGGAGGGCCGCCTCGACCTGCCCAGCCGCGAACCCGCCTCCTGGAGCCAGACCGGCACGGTCTCGGTGAGCATGGGCGCCACCAGCGCGAGCGGCGAGTACACGTTCGAGGCCAGCCGCACCGCGGAGGCTGATGGCTGCTACCGAACCGCCTTCGAGCAGCGGATGCTCGTCAACGAGGTGCCCGTGGACCGCCAGTGGGAGGAGGTGCGCTGCCCGGGCCGCGGCGTCACCGAGCTGATCGACGAGGAACTCGCCCTCACGTCCACCACCGAACCCACCGCGCTCCCGGGACTCGTCACGGTGGACGGCACGCCGGAAGGTGCGCCGGCGGGTGGCATGCGGGACGGTACGCCGGCGGGCGGCATCCCGTCGGTCACCGCGGTTCCCCTCCCCCTCGAGCTCCCCGTGGTGGGCGTGGCCGCGCCCTACGACGCCGGCCAGGACCTCGCGTTCGTGGCCTCCACGGTCAGCCAGAACAACGTGATCGGGGTCCGCCTCGGCGACGACGGCGTGCCCTCCGTGGCGTGGACCGGTCACCCGGGCGGGTTCGTGGCGTCCCTCGCGGTGTTCGGCGAGGTGGCGGTGGCGCTCACCTCGCAGAAGGAGGCGGTCGCCTACGATTCGGCGGGCCGGCGGCTGTGGGCGTACGACACCCGGGAGATGTGCGCGGTGCCGCCCGTGCGGGTGGACGATTCCACGATCGCCCTCGCGTGCCTGGACGGGGGCGTGACCGCGCTCCACCTCGAGAGCGGCCAGGAGCTCTGGCGGCACGTGATGCCCGTGGAGATCCGGATCCGGCCGGCGGTCTCGGAGGGCACGCTCGTGGCCGCCACCACCAGCGGAGAGCTGATGGCCGTGCGCGACGGCGAGGTGGTGTGGCGGGACGAGGTGGATACCGAGCCCACCGGGCTCGTGGCCGTGGAGGGCGGGGTAGCGCTCACGCGCGTGGTGGGACGCGAGCTGGTGGTCTATGCGGCAGAGGACGGGCTGCCATCCTCCACGCCCCTGCACCTGTACGCCGAGGCGAGCGCGCTCGCCGGGGAAGCGGTCGGGGTGGGCCCGAACGGCGTGGAGGGCGGCCCGGTGCGGGGTTACCGCGGGAACGTGGTAAACCACGTTCCGCTGCGGGAGGGACTCCTCCTGTTCTCGGGCCGTTCGATCGTGTGGGCGGAACGGCACG
This sequence comes from Actinomycetales bacterium, assembly GCA_012513625.1. Classification (GTDB taxonomy): domain Bacteria; phylum Actinomycetota; class Actinomycetes; order Actinomycetales; family Actinomycetaceae; genus JAAZBW01. Next base: position 2,649 of record JAAZBW010000068.1, read on the forward strand.
GCTCGGAATCCATTCACTCCTTCCCAGAGGAGTTCATGTTCGAACCGGTATGGACGGTCACGGGCGGGACGGTGCTCCTGCGGAGCACCGAGGGCATCTGGATCGTGCGATGAGCGGCCCGCCCCCACCGCCGCCGCCGCTCCCACCGCCATCGCCAGCGCCGCCCCCGGCCCCGCCGCACCCATCTCCGCCCCCGGCCCCGCCGCACCCGGCGCCGCCCCAATCCGGGCCACCCCCAGCCCCGCCCCGCTCGTGGGTGCGCTCCCTCGTGCAGCAGGTGGTGGTGGACTCGGTGCGGGACGGTCGGCCGAAGCCGGCCACGTGGCCGCCGTGGCTCCGCCCGGTTGGCGCCCTCGCGCTCGCCGCCTTCACAGTGCTACTGCTGCTCACCCTGTTCTCGGTCCAGGTGCGGGAGCTGCTCCCGCTCACGCCGTTCACGGAGGAATTTGCCTTCCCCGCCGCCGTGATCCCCTTCATCTTCTTCGTGCTCACGTTCGTGGTGGCGCTCATCCAGACGGCGGCGCTCCGCGGGAACTGGCTCCTGCGGATCGTGGGGCTCATGACCACCACCACCGCGTTCACCGTGTCCCAGACCATGGGCGGGATCACGGGCCTCGTGATCGCCGCGGCCGGTGTGGCGATCGTGGTGGTGCTGGTGCTGCTGCGGAGCGGCCGGCCGGCCACGTGGTGGGAGTTCCCGCTCCTCTACGCGCTGGCGGCAGCGGTGATGCTGCTGCCGCTCGCCCTCGCTTCGGACCCGGTCACGTTCGCGCCCCACCGGGGCCTCGTGCTGGTCTCCCTCATGTCCACGGTCACCATTGCCGGCCTCCCCGTGATGGTGCTGGCGGGCTACGCCTCCACCAACGTGGCGCTGCGCGTGGGCCAGTGGATGGACCAGCGGCTCTCCGGCTCGGTGCGGCGCTCGTGGCCGTGGATCCTCACCGTGCTGGGCGGCGTGGCGGTGATCCTGCTCATCGACCTCATCCGGTTCGGCAGCGCCTCCCTCGTGGAGCCGGAGAAGGTGGTGCGGATCCTCCCCACCATGGGCACCGCCGCCGTCCTCGCCGCGCCGGTCTTCCTCCGCGCCTGGCAGGCGAACCGGCACCGCACCCTCGAATCGGTGGGCTCGCTGCGTTCCGGGTGGGACCCGGGCGCTTCCGGAACCTCGTTCGCGATCGCCGCCCTCTACCTGCCGGTACCGCTCGGCTTCCTGGCGCAGACCGTGGGCTTCGCCACCGGCAACCAGGACCTGATCCTGCGCGCCAACTTCCTCGTGGGAGTCCCCACCATCTGGTGGTACGCACCCATCGCCACGGTGCTGATCGGCGTGGGGCTCTGGGTGCTGGGCCTGCGGCGGGCGGGGCGCGGCGAGACCGCGATCGGGCTCGCCGGGGCCGTGTTCCTGGCCGCGGCCGTCGCGGAGCTGTTCGGGATCGCGACGGGCTGGAACACCCAGCCCACCATCAGCGGGATGGTCGGCCTCGGCCTGCTACTCGGCGTCCTCCTCCTCGCCACCGCGCTTGTGGCGCGCACCAACCCCGTCCCGG
>JAAZBW010000069.1 GCA_012513625.1 Actinomycetales bacterium
CCGCGCGCGCCCGCCCACATTGCGATCACCACGCTCGCACCGATCATCACCAGTTGGCCGAGCTCGATCGCATACCGATCGGAGTAGGCGAGGGTGGAGAGCACCGACGCCTGCCGCCATTCCCATAGGCGCATTCCACCGTGGACCAGAACCACAGCTGCAAGCAGGCCCCAGCGCAGGACCCCGTCAAACCGGCCCGCCGAGTACAGAAGGGCCGAGATGAGGAACAGCATCTGCCACCAGGCGCCGCTTGGGCTCGAGTTGCCGGGATTCGGCGCCTCGGTCAGGAGCAGTCCCACGAGCGTGCACGTCACCGCCGCCACGGCGTGGCGGTCCCGACCCGGTTCCCAGAGGTCCGCGAGGATTGCCAGCTGACCCACGAAGATCAGGAACATCCCCGTGGCCGAGAGGGGATCGAAGTCCGCATCGATGAAGGCGTAGATGGTGCCGGTCAGGAAGTTGACGAGGACGAAGAAGATCCCCGCGAGCCGGAGGATGTGGAACCACGCGTGGAGCCAGGGTTGGTTCGGATGGCTTTCGGGGAGCAATCCCTGGCGCCGCAGCCGCTCGGCGATCCGTTCCGACCTCGGCGGTTCCGGTGGACCGCCCATCTCCCCGAGGCTTGCCTCGTCCGGGCCGCCCCCGGACCACCCCTGACTCGAAGTCGCAGTCCGCGGCTCGTCCGCTCTCACCGTAACCCCACCTTCGACCGCACCGTCTGCGGCCCTCCGCCTGCCCGCTCCCCGTCCCGGCGGCGGCGCCGGTGGCACCGCGTCCAGCTGCGTGCGACCATCGTCCCATGCGCGCCATCACGATGGACTCGGATCTCGCAATTGTAGAGATGCCCGTGCCACCCCCAGGACCCGCAGAAGTGCAGCTCCGCGTGGTGGCCGCAGGCGTCAACCGGGCAGACCTCGTCCAGGCCGCCGGCCGCTACCCGCTCCCGTCAGATGCCAACCGCATCCTGGGCCTCGAGGCGGCGGGCCACGTCTCCGAGGTGGGCGACGGCGTGGACCCGTCCATCCTCGGCCGTCCCGCCAACGCGCTCCTCGACGGCGGTGGGTACGCGGAGTTCGTCACCGTCCCCGTCACCCAGATCCGTCTCCTCCCCGACGACGCCGATCTCACCCTGGCGGCAGCCCGTGCCGAGGCGCTGTGCACCAGCTGGTTCAACCTGGTACAGCTCGCCGGTCTGAAGCGCGGAGAGACCATGCTCGTCCACGGCGGATCCGGAGGAGTGGGGCACATCGCCATTCAGGTGGCGCACGCCCTCGGCGCCACGGTGCTCACCACGTGCGGCTCCCCGGAGAAGGTGCGGTGGTGTGAGGAACTGGGCGCCGACCGCGCAATCGACTACCACGGGGACGTGGTGGCGGCGGTCAGTGAAGCCACGGAGGGACGCGGCGTGGACGTGATCCTTGACCTCCTCGGTGCGGGCGGCCTCGAGTCGAATCTGGAGATGCTCGCCTACGGCGGGCGGATCGCCGTAATAGGCCTTCAGCAGGGAGCGCGCGGAGAGCTCGATATGGGAAAGCTGATGGACAAGCGCGCCATGATCATGTCCTCGCGCCTCCGCCGCCTCTCCGGCAGGGAGAAGGCTGTGGTGGTATCGGGGGCGCGCGCATTCGCGATGGACGTGACACCCCATGTGCACGCAACCGTTCCTCTGGAAGAAGCACGGCGCGCCCACAAATTGATGGACGAGCCCGCCACCGTGGGGAAGATCGTCCTCACCCTGTAGGACCGGAGGCGGTGCCTCGCGGGGCACGGAAAGAGCCGCCGGGCGGGGCACGGGAAGAGCCGCCGCCCGCGCCGGCCTCCTGCACGACCCCCAGCCGCCCGCGCCGACTTCGCAGCGTCTCCCGCAGTCCTTCGCCCTCCCGCGGGCGGCTCTGCAGCGTCTCCCGCAGTCCTTCGCCCTCCCGCGGGCGGCTCTGCA
>JAAZBW010000070.1 GCA_012513625.1 Actinomycetales bacterium
ACGCGGGACTCGGCGGAGGAGTTGGCCGCGGAGGTGGAGAAGCTCCGCGTGGGTACCGCTGTTGCGGTTCACGACGACGCGGCCTCCTTGGCCAAGGACCCCCGCGTGGAGGCGATCTGGGTTCTGGTGCCCAACAACGTGCGGGTGGAGACCGTGGCCGCGATCTGCGCGGAGGTGAAGGCCGGCCGCTCCGCCGTGAGGGCGATCGCGATCGAGAAGCCGCTGGGGCGGAACCTGGCGGAGGCGCGCGAGGTGCTCCGGCTCGTGGAGGACGCGGGGCTCCTGCACGGCTACCTCGAGAACCAGGTGTACTCGCCCTCGATCACGCGGGCGCACGAGCTGATCTGGGCGCGCGGCGCCTCGGTGGCCGGGAACCCGTACCTGGCGCGGTGTGCAGAGGAGCATTCGGGCCCACACAAGGCGTGGTTCTGGGACGGCCGGGACCAGGGCGGCGGCGTGCTGAATGACATGATGTGCCACTCGGTGGAGGCGGGCCGCTACCTGCTGACCCCGCCGGGAGTGGACCCCTGGGACTGGCTCACGCCCGTTTCGGTCTCCGCCTCGATCGAGTCCCTGAAGTGGTCTCGGCCCGGCTACGCGCAGCGGCTCATGGAGATGTACCCGGGCGCCCCGGACTACCGGGAGATGCCATCCGAGGACTACGCGCGCGCATCCTTCGAGTTCCGCAACGGGGACGGGGAGACCGTGGTGGTGGAGGGCACCACCTCCTGGTCCTTTGTGGGGGCGGGGCTCCGGCTCTCCTTCGAGCTGCTCGGGCCCGAGTACTCGATGGCCTCCAACACGCTCAACACCGAGTCCTCCATCTTCCTCTCCCGCTCGCTGGAGCAGGCGGAGGGCGAGGACATGATCGAGAAGCAGAATGCTGAGCAGGGCCTCATGCCGATCGTCTCGGATGAGGCGATGACCTACGGGTACACCACGGAGAACCAACAGGTCACGGCCGCGTTCCTGCGGGGAGAGCAGCCGCTCGAGTCGCTGCGCAACGGCGTGGCGGTGGTGGAACTGCTGATGGCCGCGTACCTCTCGGCCCAGCGCGGGGAGACCGTGCGCTTCCCGGTGGACCTCGAGGAGTTCGTGCCGGACGTGGCGAAGGGCACGTGGAAGCCCTGACCTCCGTCCCATTTTCCGCGGGCTTCCAGGGCTAGTGTGGGGCCGTTGCGTCTACTTACAGGCGGAGGGCCCTGATGGTGTTCACCACTCCCCCGGGATACGGCCCGGCCCGATCCGAGGACCGGTCGCGGGCATACGGCGAGCCACTCGACGAGTCCGTTTACCAGACCCTCAGTGCTCCTTCGCCGATGGAGCCGCGCGCGTTCTACTCCTCGCTCGAGGAGGACCCGTATGGCGGGGACCGCTACGGCCGTCCGCAGCGGATCGATGTGCACGTGCACGGGTACATGCCCCAGCAGGGTGTCAGCCGCCGCAGCCGGCTCCTCGCGCTGCTGCTGTGCTACTTCCTCGGAGTCTTCGGGGCGCACCGCTTCTACGTGGGCAAGATGGGCACCGGCGTGCTCTGGCTGCTGACGCTCGGCATCTTCGGCCTCGGCTGGCTCGTAGACCTCGTACTTGTGGCCGTGGGCGCGTTCCGTGACATCGAGGGCCGCAGGGTCGCCGCCTGGGGCGGCGCGTAGGCATTTCCCGACGGCGGAACCCACCCTGGTGGGCGGAGTCCGCTGGGAGCGGGTGTCAGTAGGTCGGTCCCAGCGGATCCACCTCAGTGTTTCGTTGAGGTCAGGCAATCACTCCACGGCGCTCGAGGGCGCCCAGAGGTTGATTCCCGATTCGACGGCGTGCTCGTCGATCGCTGCGAGCTCATCCTCCGTGAGGGGAGCCGCCGCGGCCGCCTCGTAGTTCTCCTGCAACTGCCGCACGGAGGAGGCGCCGATGAGGACCGAGGTGACCCTCTCGTCGCGCATCGCCCACGTGAGGGCGAGTTGGGCGAGGGACTGGCCACGCGCCGTCGCGATCTCGTTGAGCGCGCGGATACGGGAGAGCACGTCATCGGTGAGTGTGGAGGTCCGGAGCGAACCGGCGCGGGCGGCGCGCGAGTCCTCGGGGATGCCGTCCAGGTAGCGGCTGGTGAGGAGCCCCTGGGCGAGCGGCGAGAAGGCGATCACGCCCATGCCGGTCTCCTCCGCGGCGTCCAGGAGGCCATCCTCGATCCAGCGGTTGAACATCGAGTAGGACGGCTGGTGGATGAGCAGCGGAACCCCCTCGGCGGCGAGGGCGGCCGCCGCACGGCGGGTGTCATCCGGCCCGTAGTTGGAGATGCCGGCGTAGAGCGCCTTGCCCGACCGCACCGCGTGGGCGAGCGCCCCCATCGACTCCTCGATGGGCGTGTCGGGATCCGGGCGGTGGTGGTAGAAGATGTCGACGTAGTCGAGACCGAGCCGGGCGAGCGAGGCGTCGAGCGAGCTCAGCAGGTACTTGCGCGAGCCCCACTCGCCATAGGGGCCGGGCCACATGTCGTAGCCCGCCTTCGACGAGACGACGAGCTCGTCGCGGTAGGGGCGCAGATCGCTCGCGAGGATGCGGCCGAAGTTCTCCTCCGCCGACCCGGGCGG
>JAAZBW010000071.1 GCA_012513625.1 Actinomycetales bacterium
AGCGCCGCGAGGAGGCCGAGACCCGCAACCAGGCGGAGCAGCTCGCCTACCAGACCGAGAAGGTGCTGAAGGACAACGCGGACAAGGTCCCGGCCGAGGTGGCCGCGGATGTCTCGGCCGCGGTCGAGGAGCTGAAGGGCGCCCTCAAGGGTGACAACTTCACCGCGGTGAAGACCGCGATGGAGACCCTCTCCGAGAAGTCGCAGCAGATCGGGCAGGCGATCTACAACGCCGAGGCCGCGCAGCAGGCGGCATCCGAGGCAGGCGGCCCCACTGACAGCGGTGCCGATGGCTCGGGCTCGGGCTCTGGCTCGGCTGCGGACTCCGATGAGGACGTGGTGGACGCCGAGATCGTGGACGACGAGGAGGCCAAGTGACGGATCCTCGCATGAACCCGACCGGAGGAGAGGGCAACCCGGAGGGCGGCGAGCAGCCGATCATCCGCGACAAGCGGCGGATCGACCCGGAGACGGGAAGGCTGCGTGAGCCGCAGCCCGGAGCGGAGTCTCCGGAGACTCCGGAGTCTCCGGGCGCCCCTGGCGCCCCGGACGCTGCGGGGACGTCCGGCAGCGCCGGTTCGTTTGCCGGCTCTGCCGGCGCTGGCCCGTTCGCCGGTGGGTCTGCTGGACAGCCCGCCGGAGACGCCGGCGGCAACCTGGCGGACCTCAAGGCGGAGAACGCCCAGCTCGCGGACGAACTCGCCCGCGCGAATGCGTCCTACTTCAACCTGAACCAGGAGTACGCCAACTACGTGCGGCGCTCCAAGGAACAGGCCGCCTCGTTCGTGGACGAGGGCCGCGAGAAGGTGATCACGGCGCTGTTCGGCGTGCTGGATGACATCCAGCTGGCCCGGCAGCACAACGAGCTCACCGGACCGCTCGGCTCCATGGCAGAGAAGTTCGAGAACACGCTCACCACGAACTTCCGGCTCGAGCGCTACGGCGCCACGGGCGAGGAGTTCGATCCGGTGATCCACGAGGCGCTCATGGACACCACCTCGGACGAGGTGGAGGTCCCCACGATCGCTGCAGTGATCCAGCCCGGGTACCGGATGGGCGAGAAGGTGCTGCGGCCCGCCCGCGTGGCGGTCAACAGCCCGGCCTGACCCAGGTGCGGGGGGCGTCTCGGCGGAGCCGGTGACGTCCCCCGCACACCCATCGTCATCCAGGCACCCCCGTCAACTTTCATCAACACGAGGCCGCGAGAACCGGCCTTCCAGGAGCCCATGTGCACATATCAATCGAGGAGGTGAGGCGACCATGACCGGTCAGGACTGGTTGGAGAAGGATTTCTACAAGGTGCTCGGCGTGGGCAAGGACGCCGATGCCGACACGATCAAGAAGACCTACCGGAAGCTCGCCCGCACGTGGCATCCGGACAAGAACCCCGGTGATTCCGCCGCCGAGGCGAAGTTCAAGGAGATCGGCGAGGCCTACGCCGTACTCTCGGACGCGGAGAAGCGCCAGCAGTACGATTCGCTGCGCGCCATGGCCGGAGGCGGACCACGATTCACCGCCGGACCGGGCGGACCGGGCGGAGGCGCGGGCGGGTTCGAGGACATGTTCGGCGGCATGTTCGGCGATGGCAGTGGCGGCGGCGGTGGCTCCCGGGCAGGCGGCCAGGGCGGCGTGAACCCGGAGGACCTCGAGGACCTGCTCTCCATGTTCGGAGGCGGAGGTGGCGGGCGCCGTGGCCGAGGAGGATTCGGGGGCTTTGGCGGCTTCTCGCCCACGCCCACGCCCACCAAGGGTGCGGACGTGGTGGCCCACGCGAGGCTCCCCTTCCGCTCGGCCGCATCCGGTTCAACCGTGAAGCTCACCGTGGCCGGCAAGTCCATGAACGTTCGCATCCCCGCGGGTGTGCGCGATGGCCAGAAGATCCGCCTACGCGGCAAGGGTGAGCCCTCCCGCAATGGAGGGGACCCGGGTGACCTGGTGGTCACCGTGAATGTGGAGCCGCACCCCGTCTTCTCTCTCGACGGCGCGAACCTGCGTCTCACGGTTCCCGTCACCTTCTCGGAGGCTGCTCTGGGCGCGACGATCGAGGTTCCGACCCTCGACGGCGGCTCGGTCCGGGTGCGGGTGCCCGAGGGGACGCCCTCCGGGCGGACGCTCCGCGTCAAGGGGAAGGGCGTCACCACCACGAAGGCCACGGGCGACCTGCTCGTGACCATCGAGGTGGCGGTCCCGCAGAAGCTGAACGCGAAGGCGCGCTCCGCCGTCGAGGACTTTTCTGCTGCCATGACCGGCGAGAACCCGCGTGAGGGGCTGATGGAGGAGGCGCGGCGATGAACGAATTCACCCCGCGCTTCCTCATCTCCGTGGCGGCAGAGCTCGCAGGCATGCACCCGCAGACGCTGCGGGAGTACGACCGCCTCGGCATCGTCTCGCCCGCTCGCACCGTGGGGCGGGGCCGCCGCTACTCGCTGCACGATGTGGAACTCCTCCGGGAGGTGCAGCGACTCTCCCAGGAGGAGGGCGTGAACCTCTCGGGGATCAAGCGGATCATGAGGCTCGAGCGCGCCCTGGAGCGCGCGCTCGCGGAGGTGGAGCGGCTCCAGCTCATCGCCGAGCCCGGGCATCACCGCGTGTTCTCTGCCGATCGACGGGGGGATGTGGTTGTCACCCGGTCC
>JAAZBW010000072.1 GCA_012513625.1 Actinomycetales bacterium
AACGGCGGCAACATGGCCGACCCGGGCTCGGTGTCCTACCTGTTCTCCCGCCGCGGAGGGGTGGAGGTTCCGAAGGCGGACGGTCTCACCGAGGATGACCTCCTGCTCGCCGTCCTCGACGCCGGAGCCGAGGAGGTAGAGGACCACGGCGACCTGTTCGTGGTGGAGTCCGAGCCCACCGACCTCGTGGCCGTCCGTACCGCGCTGCAGGATGCGGGGCACGAGTACGACTCGGCCGAGGTCCAGTGGGTGCCCGCCACGGAGGTGGAGATGGACCTCGATGGCGCGCAGAAGGTGATGAAACTGATCGACGCGCTCGAGGATGTGGACGACGTGCAGAACGTGTACGCGAACTTCACCGCCTCCGACGAGGTAATGGCCCAGCTCGACGGCGAGGACTGAGCTCCGTGCGGGTCCTCGGGATCGATCCCGGCCTCACCCGGTGCGGTGTGGGCGTGATCGAGACCGGGCGGCCACCCCTGTTGGTGGCAGTGGGGGTCATCAGTACCACCGCGGACATGGCGGCCGCAGACCGGCTGCTCGCAATCTCCGAGGGGATCGAGGAGTGGGTGGAACGGCACTCCCCGGACGCCATCGCGATCGAGCGGGCCTTCGCCCAGCACAACGTGCCCACCGTGATGGGGGTGGCCCAGGTGGCGGGCCTCGGCATGGTGGCGGCGGCTCGCCGGGGGATCCCGGTCACCCTGCACACGCCCTCCGAGGTCAAGGCATCGGTCACCGGATACGGAAACGCACCGAAGGCGCAGGTGCAGTCAATGGTGGCGCGGATCCTGAACCTCGCCGCACCTCCGAAGCCGGCCGACGCGGCCGATGCGTTGGCCCTCGCGATCTGCCACTACTTCCGGCTGGGGGCGCCTACCGCCACGACGGGGGCTCAGACCGCCGCCCAGCGTGCCTGGGCCGAGGCCGAGCGGGCGGCACGCCGACCCTCGAACCTCTCCCGCGGTGACTACCTGCGCTAGCCTGCTTTTCGTACACCTGTTCGGATCGGCCCCGGCGGCCGGGGACCCCAGGAGGGCTGCACGTGATCTCCTCGTTGCGCGGCGCCGTCGCGCACATCGGCCTCGACCACGCGGTGATCGAGGTGGGCGGTGTGGGGATGGCGGTCCAGTCCACCCCGCCCACCCTCGCCACGCTCCGGATCGGTGGGGAGGCGTCCCTCGCCACCACGTTGGTGGTCCGCGAGGATTCACTAACGCTCTACGGGTTCGAGACGGCGGATGAGCGGGATACCTTCCTCATCCTGCAGACGGTGACCGGGGTGGGCCCCCGGCTCGCGATGGCGGTGCTCGCCGTGCTCGGCCCGGAGGACCTGCGCCGCGCGGTGGCGCACGAGGACCTGACCACGCTCATGCGGGTGCCCGGGGTGGGAAAGAAGTCCGCCCAGCGGCTCGTGCTCGAACTGGCTGGGAAGATCGGCGCGCCGAGCGCGGCCGCCCCGGCGGCACCAGCGGCGACCGCTCCGGCTGTGGATGGGGATGTGGTGGCGGCGCTCGAGCAGCTCGGCTGGTCTGCACGGGATGCGGGCGCGGCCGTGGAGGCCGTCTCTGAGGCCCACAGCGGCAAGGCCGCGATCCTGCGGGCGGCACTCCAGCACCTGGCGGGTGGACGTGGCTGAGTTGGAGGCGGGCGGGGAGGAGCGGATTACGGACGCCGCTGCGGTGGACTCCGAGAGGGCGGCCGAATCGGCCCTGCGCCCGAGGGTCCTCAGCGAGTTCGTGGGCCAGGAGAAGCTCCGGAGTCAGCTGAAGCTGGTCCTCGACGCCGCGCGGTTGCGCGGGGCGGCGCCGGACCACGTGCTGCTCTCAGGGCCGCCCGGACTTGGCAAGACCACGCTGGCCATGATTATTGCGGCCGAGACCACCGGATCGCTCCGGCTCACCTCGGGCCCTGCCATCCAGCACGCCGGTGATCTCGCGGCCATCCTCTCCTCGCTGGAGGAGGGGGATGTGTTCTTCATCGATGAGATCCACCGGCTCGCCCGGCCGGCCGAGGAGATGCTCTACCTTGCCATGGAGGACTTCCGGGTGGACGTGGTGGTGGGCAAGGGCCCCGGCGCCACCTCGATCCCGCTCACGCTGCCCCGCTTCACTGCCGTGGGTGCCACCACCCGGGTGGGCCTGCTGCCAGCTCCCCTTCGGGACAGGTTCGGCCTGACCGGTCACCTCGAGTTCTACTCGGACGCCGAGCTGGAGCAGGTGCTCGCCCGCTCCGCCTCCCTGCTCGGCGTGCGGTTGGACCCTGCGGCCGGCGCCGAGCTCGCCTCCCGCTCCCGTGGAACACCCCGGATCGCCAACCGGCTGCTGCGCCGCTCGCAGGACTGGGCGGAGGTGCACGGCACCGGCCACCTGGACATGGTGGCCACCCAGGCAGCCCTCGATTTGTTTGAGGTAGACCCCATGGGCCTCGACCGGCTCGACCAGGCGGTCCTTGGGGCGATCTGCCGCCAGTTCGGCGGCGGCCCCGTGGGACTCAGCACCCTCGCCGCCGCCGTCTCGGAGGAACCGGAAACGGTGGAGACGGTGGTGGAGCCCTTCCTCGTGCGCGAGGGGATGATGTCACGCACTCCGCGCGGACGGGTGGCCACAGCGGCCGCATTCGCCCACCTGGGCATGACCGCACCGTCGGCGAATGGGACCCTTTTCACGTGATTCCCTGCCCTCCGAAATTTCGACGGCGGTGGGCGAGGGCCTAGACTCGGCCCGGATACTGCGCACCCACACGTGAAGGAACAACGATGGAACTCCTGCTGCCGATCGCAATCTTCGGACTCCTCATCTGGTGGATGTCCCGCTCGTCGAAGAAGCAGCGCGCGGCCCAGGAAGAGGCCCGTGACTCTGCTATCACCGTGGGAACCACCGTCCAGACCATCGGCGGATTCCTCGGCACCGTGGTGGATATTGACGGCGACGCGATCACCCTCGAGAGCCCGAGCGGCATCGAGACGCTCTGGCATCGTCAGGCCGTCCGCAGCGCCACCGAGATCCCGTACGCCTCCACGATGGCCGTCCCCCTCACCGAGGAGCCGGTGGAGGATGAGGCGGCGCAGCCCACCATCTCCACGATCGAGAACCCCATTGAGAACGCGCTCGATAACGACCAGGACGAGCGCTGATCCGAAGAAGAGGCACCCTGACGTGTCCACCGCAGCACAGGCAGTGAAGCAGGCCCGCCCGGGCCGCGTGCTCCTCACCCTCGGCATCCTCCTGCTGACGTTGAGTGCGCTCCTCGTGGGCGGCATCCAGTTCTCCGATGCCGAGGCCACCCCCAAGCTCGCCCTCGACCTCGAGGGCGGAACCCAGATCATCCTGACGCCCAAGACCACCGACGGCTCCCAGATCGGTGACTCGGAGATCGATCAGGCGATCGCGATCATCCGCCAACGCGTGGATGCCTCCGGCGTGGCAGAGGCCGAAATCACGCGGCAGGGTCAGCAGAACATCGTGGTGGGTCTCCCGGGTGAACCCGACCAGGCCACACTCGACCTCGTACGCCAGTCCGCCCAGCTCCGTTTCCGCCCCGTGATCGAGGTGGGAGAACCCGGCACCATCACTCCCGCGCTCCTCGAGGCGTTCCTCCAGCAGCAGGCGGGGGAGGAGATCGCGCCGATCGACCCCACCGCGCCCATCCCGTCCCGGGCGGAGATCGAAGAGGCCGCGTTCGCCAAGGCCGACCGCAATGGCGACGGAGTCCTCTCCGACCAGCCGGACACCACGCCCGCGCACAACTCGGACCCGGCGTGGTTCACGGAGCAGATCGAGTACGACTTCTGGACTCTCGACTGCCTTGATCCCGCCAACCTCGCGGGCGGTGACGACTACGATCCGGCGGCCCCTGCCGTTGCCTGCCAGAACGACGGCTTTGCCAAGTTCGTGCTCGGCCCGGCGGACCTGGAGGGCACTGATCTCACGCAGGCGAGCTCCGGACCCCGGACCACCGCGCAGGGAGCGGTGACCAACCAGTGGGCCGTGTTCATGACGTTCAACTCGAACGGCGCCACGATCTTCCGGGACGTGACCTCGCGCCTGATGACGCTCCCCAGTCCCCAGAACCAGTTCGCCGTGGTACTCGACGGCCTCGTGATCTCCGCACCGAGCGTGGACGAGGTGATCCCGAACGGTGAGGCAGTCATCAGCGGATCCGGTTTCACCCCCGAGAACACGGGCGCCCTCGCGAACCAGCTGAGCTTCGGCTCGCTCCCGCTCAACTTCGAGGTGCAGTCGGAGGAGCAGATCTCCGCCACCCTGGGCATCGAGCAGCTCCAGCGAGGCATCCTCGCCGGCCTGATCGGCCTCGGGCTCGTGGTGGTGTACATGCTGATCCAGTACCACGCGCTCGGGTTCGTGGCCCTCGTCTCCCTCGCGGTGGCGGCGCTGCTCTCCTACCTGGCGATCGCGCTCCTGTCCTGGACCACCGGATACCGGCTCTCGCTCGCGGGAGTGGCCGGCCTCATCGTGGCGATCGGGATCACGGCCGACTCCTTCATCGTGTACTTCGAGCGCATCCGCGACGAGGTCCGCGAGGGGCGCAGGCTCGTGGACGCCGTGGACTACGGCTGGGTGCGCGCGCGCCGCACGATCCTCGCCTCCGATGCCGTCAACTTCCTGGCCGCCGTGGTGCTGTACTTCCTGGCGGTGGGCGGCGTGCGTGGCTTCGCGTTCACGCTCGGACTCACCACGATCATGGACCTGGCGGTCGTGTTCCTGTTCACCCACCCGGTGATGCAGCTGCTCATCCGCACCCGGTTCTTCGGTCAGGGAGGGCGCTTCTCCGGGCTCGACCCACGTCAGCTCGGTGCAAGCCAGGCCACCTACCGCGGCCGTGGCCAGTTCGCCGAGCCCCCGGGGGCACGTACCGCTACGCCCCGAACTCCGGCGCCGCGCACGGCAGCCGAACCCCAGCCCGTGACTCCCGCCGAGCGGGAGGGGGAGGAGCCCGCAGTGGTGGGCCCCGCCGTCGGGAAACGGACGCGGAAGGCGAGCGGGCCCCGGACCCCGGTGCCCGCCGCGGAGGGCGAGTTCGCGGGCATGTCGATCGCCGAGCGTCGTGCGGCACTGCGCGAACGGGAGAAGGCCGCCGCGGCAGCCGAAGGCACCGGATCAGAGGGAGGGGCCTGATGTTCAGCTTCGCACGCTGGGGCAACGAGCTCTACACGGGGGAGCGGTCCTACGACATCGTGGGGAAGCGCCGCCGTTGGTTCGCGATCGCGATCGCGGGCGTGGTCCTTTCGATCCTGGTGCTCGGCATCAAGGGTATGAACCTCGGGATCGAGTTCCGGGGCGGCACGGAATTTACCGTCTCGAATGCCACCACCACATCCTCCGCACCGGCCACCGAGGTCCTCGCGGCAGAGGGTGTCTCGGACATCCGCACCGCCGTGGTGGGCGGCTCCGCTGTCCGGATCCAGACCGAGGCGCTCGATACCGAACTCGTGGAGCAGCTCCGCGGAGACCTTGCCGAGGCGTACGGGGTGGACGTCTCCGAAATCACCTCCACGTTCGTGGGACCCGCGTGGGGGGCGGACGTGACAACGAAGGCCCTCCAGGGGCTTCTCACGTTCCTCGCGCTCGTGACCGTGGTGATGAGCATCTACTTCCGCTCGTGGCGCATGTCCGTAGCCGCTGTGGTGGCCCTGCTGCACGATCTCGTGATCACGGTGGGCGCCTACGCCCTCATCGGCTTCGAGGTGACCCCGGCCTCTGTGATCGGTTTCCTCACGATCCTCGGCTACTCGCTGTACGACACCGTGGTGGTGTTCGACAAGGTGCGCGAGAACACCGCAGGCGCCATCCAGCAGAAGGACCACACCTACGCCGAGGCCGCGAACCTGGCGGTGAACCAGACACTCGTGCGATCCATCAACACGTCCGTGGTGGGCCTGCTGCCAGTGGCGGCGATCCTGTTCGTGGGCGCCTTCCTGCTCGGGGCGGGCACGCTCAAGGACATCGCGCTCGCGCTGTTCATCGGAATGCTCATCTCCACGATCTCCTCGATCTTCCTTGCCACCCCGCTCGAGGTGGAGCTGCGCGAGCGCGAGGCCTCCGTGGCCGAGCACACCGCGGAGATCCTGGCCCGTCGCGCCGCCGGCGCCCCCGCCATCTCGGTGACCACGGACCGCAAGGGCCGTACAGTGCGAACTGGGAGGG
>JAAZBW010000073.1 GCA_012513625.1 Actinomycetales bacterium
CCTCCCCTACCTCGTGGAGACGGGCCGCTCCCCGGCCTACGTGGTGCACTTCTCCCAACGGGACGCTGTGGAGCGCGCCCAATCCCTCCTCTCCATCAACGTCGCGGACAAGGCCCACCGCGAGCGAATCGCCGAACGGCTCGGCGGCTTCCGCTTCTCCACCGGCTTCGGCACCACCCTGTCCCGCCTGCTGCGCGCCGGGATCGGGATCCACCACGCCGGCATGCTGCCCCGCTACCGCCGCCTCGTGGAACAGCTGGCGCAGGAGGGGCTCCTGCCCGTCATCTGCGGCACGGACACCCTCGGGGTGGGCATCAACGTGCCCATCCGCACCGTGGTCCTCACCGCGCTCACCAAGTTCGACGGCGAGCGCATGCGCCACCTCACGGTCCGCGAGTTCCACCAGATCGCCGGCCGCGCGGGGCGGGCGGGCTACGACACGGAGGGGACCGTCGTGGTCCAGGCCCCCGACCATGTGATCGAAAATGCGAAGGCGCTCGCACGGGCGGGTGACGACGAGCGGAAGAAGCGCAAGATCGTGCGCAAGAAGGCGCCGCAGGGGCAGGTGAACTGGACCGAGTCCACGTTCGAGCGGCTCCGGGACTCGGCGCCCGAGCTGCTCACCTCCCAGTTCCGGGTCACCCACGCGCTGGTGCTGGACATCCTCGCCCGGCCGGGGGACCCGATGGCGCACCTGGTGCGGCTCCTCTCGGACACGCACGATCAGCCCTCGGACAGGAACCCGCACCTGCGCACGCTCGCTCACCTCTACCGGGCACTGCGGCAGGCGGAGGTGGTGGAGCACGTCTCCTCCGCCCAGGCAGCCGCGGAGCAGACCGCGCGGCTGCGGCTCGCCGTTGCGGTGCCGGACCGGTTCGCGCTCAACTCGCCACTCTCTCCGTTCGCACTCGCCGCGATCACGCTGCTCGACCCGGACTCAGAGACGTACGCGCTCGATGTGGTCTCGGTGATCGAGTCCACGCTCGAGAACCCCAACCCGGTGCTCTACGCCCAGCGGAACGAGGCGAAGGGCGAGGCGGTGGCGGCCATGAAGGCCGAAGGCATGGACTACGACCAGCGCATGGAGGTGCTCGACGACATCACGTGGCCGGAGCCACTCGCCGAGCTCCTGCAGGCGGCGTTCCAGAGTTACCTACACACGAACCCGTGGGCGCTCGAGTTCGAGCTCCACCCCAAGTCCGTGGTCCGCGAGATGGTGGAGCACGCCATGACGTTCTCGGACCTGATCGCCCGCTACCAGCTCGGCCGTTCCGAGGGCGTGGTGCTCCGCTACCTCTCGGACGCCTATCGGGCACTCGCCAACTCGGTCCCGGCGGAGGCGCGCACGGACGAGTTGGCCCGGATTACGGACTGGCTCGCCCGGCTGGTGCGTGCCGTCGACTCCTCCCTGCTCGATGAGTGGGCCGCCCTGAGCGCCGGCCTCGAGGGCGCAGGGGCGGTGGCCGGCGGGGGCGCCGCCGTCGTCGCCGGTACGGGAACAGCGGCGGGAGAGGAGCGTGCGTTCGGTGCGGACGCGGACGGGAAGGTGGCGATCACCGCGAACCCGCACGCCTTCAGGATCCGCGTACGCAACGCCCTCATGTCCCGCGTGTCCGAACTCGCGCGCGAGGCCTACGGGTACCTCGGCGCGCGCGACGGCGAGCTCGGGTGGTCCGCCGCACGCTGGGAGGAGGCGTTCGATCCGTACTGGGGCGAGCACTCCTGGCTCGGCACGGGCCCGGAGGCGCGGGCCGCGTCAATGGTCGAGTTCTCCTCCACCCCCGACGACGCCGACTTCCAGCTCGCGGGCCTCACCCCGGGGCCGAATGCGTGGATCGTGCGGCAGCGGCTCGACGACCCGGAGGGCCACGGCGACTGGTTCCTCTCCGTGCGCGTGGACGTGGCCGCCTCGGCCGCCGCGGACACGGTGGTGGTGGGCGATATCGCGCTCGCCCGGATGTAGGCAACGGCCTGGCTACAGCGCCACAGGATCTCCCGGAGATCCCGAGATCCCAACCCCAGAGGAGCCCCCGGCCGCAAACCCCCGTCTCCGAGTCCCGCGTGATCATTGATACCAGAGCGGTATCGTCAGGAGATGGCGATGACCCTGCGACTGGACCCTGACGACGAGAGGACGCTCGCGCTCCTCGCCGAGGCACAGGGCGTGAGCTAACAGGAGGCCACCGTGCGCGCCATCCGGGAGGCCGCGGCCCGTCGTGTTCGTGAAGACACGGTCCGGGATCTCTCGGCCCGCGCCCGCGAGCGGTACGCCGACCTGCTGGACCGGCTCGGCCAGTGATCGAGTACCTCACACTGGAAGACCTCCTCGCACTTGTTTCCGATCTCGGCGTGGGCCCTGTGCGGGATATCGGGATTGCTCGACTCCGCCGTTCACCGGCCACGGGCGAGCGTGTTCGGTCGCGACGCCTATCCCGACCTCGACACCAAGGCGGCCGCTCTCCTCGAATCAGTCCGCCGCAATCACGCGCTGGTCGACGGAGACAAGCGTCTCGGCTGGCTCGCCGTCGTCGTCTTCTACGGCATCAACGGCATCACTCTCGAGGCACCCGATGACGACGCCTACGAGCTCGTGATCGCCCGTGCCTCAGGGGTGGTCGACTATCAGGAGGCCGCGCGCGCGCTTGCGGGGTGGCGTCAGGCGCCGTAGCCGCCTCCGCCCGGGGTCTCGACGACGAGCACGTCCCC
>JAAZBW010000074.1 GCA_012513625.1 Actinomycetales bacterium
CCCGATCGTGGCCGCGCTCCCGCCGCAGGAACACAACTAGGAGTGGGCTTCCACGGTTCCGCCCTTCCCTACTTCCCCTGGGATTCACTCTCCGGGGCGAAGGCGCGGGCGGCCGCCCATCCGGGCGGGATCGTGGACCTCTCGATTGGCACGCCGGTGGATCCCACGCCGGCACTGGCCCGTGAGGCGTTGGCGGCAGCTTCGAACAGCCCCGGCTATCCCACGGTGATCGGAACGCCCGAGTTGCGGGCCGCCATGGTGGCGTGGTTCGCGCGGCGGCGCGGGGTGGCCCTGGCGGAGGAGGGGGTGTTGCCCACCGTGGGCTCGAAGGAGCTCGTGGCGCACCTGCCCTCCCTCCTCGGGCTCGGATCCGGGGACGTGGTGGTCCACCCGTTGGTCGCGTACCCCACGTACGACGTCGGAGCCCGGCTGGCGGGGGCAACTCCCCTGGGGTCGGACGAGGTCTCGGAGTGGCCGGAGAACACCCGGCTCGTGTGGCTCAACTCTCCGGGCAACCCCCACGGTCACGTACTCTCCGTGGAGCGGCTGCGGGAAATTGTCGGATGGGCGCGGGAGCGCGGCGCGGTGGTGGCTGCGGACGAGTGCTACGCCGAGTTGGCGTGGGACGAGCCGTGGCGCACAGCCGGGGTTCCCTCGCTGCTGGACCCGCGGGTGACCGGGGGTGACCACACGGGACTGCTCGTGGCCTACTCGCTCTCCAAGCAGTCGAACCTTGCGGGCTACCGGGCCGCCATGGTGGCCGGGGATGAGCAGATACTGGCCGCGATCCGGGAGATCCGGAAACACACCGGGATGATGCTGCCCGGGCCCGTGCAGGCCGCGATGACCGCAGTGCTGGGGGACGATTCCCACATGGTGGCGCAGCGTGAGCTCTACCGGGCGCGGCGGGACCTGCTGGCGCCCGCGGCGGAGGCCGCCGGGCTGGAACTCGATCCGGCGAGCGCGGCGGGACTGTACCTGTGGGGTCGGGGGGCGTCGTCGTCGTCGGACGTGGTGGACGCGCTGGCCGCCAGGGGCATCCTAGCTGCGCCGGGCACGTTCTACGGGCCGGCCGGGGAGGGCTACGTGCGGATGGCGCTCTCCGCCACGGACGAGCGGATTGCGGCGGCCGTGGAGCGGCTGGGCGAGAGCCCGCTGGCGCTGTAGCGGCACCTCCCGCTTTGCCCTCTTTTTGCTCTCGGCGATACACCAGATGAATGGTGGACCCGAGGGGGCGGCAGGGGTTCTGACGCGTTAGTGTGGGCGTCACAACAACGTGCCCCCAGCCTTGTAGGCCCACCCATCGAAAGGGTCCTTCGTGACTGACCAGAACCTCGCGCCCGCCACCTTCGAAGTTGACGGAAAGCGCCTGGAGTTCCAACGCCACCCGGCCGTCGAGGGCAATGACGGAGTCAACATCGGGTCCC
Source organism: Actinomycetales bacterium (assembly GCA_012513625.1). Lineage (GTDB taxonomy): Bacteria > Actinomycetota > Actinomycetes > Actinomycetales > Actinomycetaceae > JAAZBW01. The sequence continues at coordinate 1,428 of JAAZBW010000074.1, forward strand.
TGTTGAGGGAGACCGGGCTCGTCACCCTTGACCACGGTTTCATGAACACGGCCTCGTGCGAGTCCACCATCACGTACATCGATGGGGACGAGGGAATCCTGCGCTACCGCGGCTACCCCATCGAGCAGCTGGCCGAGAACTCCACGTTCCTCGAGGTGGCATACCTCCTGATCCACGGCGAGCTGCCGGACATGGACACCTACGAGGGGTACATGCACCGCCTGAAGAGGCACCGGCTCCTGCACGAGGACTTCAACGCGTTCTTCCACGCCTTCCCGGCGCACGGCCACCCGATGGCAATCCTGCAGGCCGGAATCGCGGGCCTCGCCACGTACTACCCGCACACTTTGAATCCGAAGGACCCGGTGGAGGTGGACAAGGCCACCACGTTGCTGATGGCCAAGGTGCCCACCATGATCGCGAGCATCTTCCGCCGCGCCGCGGGCCTGCCGCTCCTCTACCCGGACAACTCGAAGCTGTACGCCGAGGACTTCCTGTGGATGACCTTCGGTATGCCGTACGAGAAGTACGACGTGGACCCGATGCTGGTCTCGGCGCTCAACCGCCTGCTGATCCTGCACGCTGACCACGAGCAGAACTGCTCCACCGCCACCGTGCGCATGGTGGGTTCCGCGGACGCCAACATGTACGCCTCTGTGGCTGCCGGCGTGGGCGCCCTTTCCGGGCCACTGCACGGTGGCGCCAACGAGGCGGTGCTCGCGATGCTGGGGAAGATCCGCGAGTCCGGCGAGGGTGTGGCCAAGTTCGTTGAGCGGGTGAAGAACAAGGAAGACGACGTGAAGCTCATGGGCTTCGGCCACCGCGTGTACAAGCACTACGACCCGCGGGCAGCGATCGTGAAGAAGTCCGCGCACGAGGTGCTGGAGAAGCTGGGCGGGGACAACGAGCTGCTCGATCTCGCCATGGAGCTCGAGGGCATCGCGCTCTCCGATGAGTACTTCGTGGAGCGCAAGCTCTACCCGAACGTGGACTTCTACACCGGCCTCATCTACAAGGCGATGGGCTTCCCGGAGAAGATGTTCACGCCGCTGTTCGCCCTCGGGCGCCTGCCCGGCTGGATCTCGCAGTACCGCGAGATGCTCGAGGACCCCACCACCAAGATCGGGCGCCCGCGCCAGGTCTACGTGGGCGAGGCCGAGCGCGCCTGGGTGCCGCGGGAGGAGCGCCAGCACAAGGCGTAGTCGCTCGGGCACAAGGCGTAGCCGGATGGCCCCGTCCCTCCGCGCGTGTGCAGGCCAGTTCTCGCGGATCCGTGGGACAAATGGCGTCGCTAAACGTCCAAGAGCTCTTAGCTTCACAACTTGTCCGCCCCATCCGTCACACAGGTCTCTACACGTCACTCTGGTCTCGACAAGTAGTGTCACTGTTTGTCAGCGAGACACTAGCTTCACAACTTGTCCGGGCTCGATGCTCCGAAAACGGCTCTGCCGCCTCGCCACGCGGGCGATCCGGGTGCGCGAGGGCCCTTTGAAGGAGTGAGGGGACCGCAGCCTCGGTGCGCGAGGGGATTCAGCCGGCGGGGAGTCCGGCCAGCGAGGCATCAGCCGACGAGGACCGTGTTCTCCGGCTGTGCGAGCTTGCCAGCGGGTTCCCACGCGAGGGAGCCGTTCCGCCAGAGGAGGTCTCCCACCACCACAGTCGTGACGGTGGACTCGGAGGCAGTGGCCACCAACCAGTGGGCGGCAGCCCACGATGCACGGGCAGGATCCTCCAAACCGGTGAGCGCCGCAGCATCCAGAGTGGACAGGACGCGGCCGCTCGGTGCCTTCACGACCGCGCCGGAGCTGTCGAGCGCAGGGGAGAGCGGCGGCGCGATGCCGAAGTCGTCGAGCCCGGAGAACAAGGGGAGGAGTGGCTCCGCCCCGCCGGCGGTGTAGCCCGACGGCGGCGCACCTCCCGCCGCGTTCTCGTCTCCCGACGGCGGCGCACCTCCGGCCGCGTTCTCGTCTCCCGACGGCGGCGCGTCCGCTGGGTCTCCCGCTCGTTCGTCCTCCGGCACATCGCAGGCGAGCTCCGCGGGGGAGTGGCCCGTGAGCGCGGAGGCGAACGCTCGCGCCATGCCCTCGTGCTGGGCGTACGCGTTTGGGAATGCGGAGCGTTGCACTGCCTGCGCGGCCACCGTGACTTCCAGGGTCTCCCAGCCGTTGACCTTGAGCAGCCCGTCGTAGAACGCGTTCGCGGAATAGAACGGGTCCGTCACCTGCTCCTCCGTGCCCCACCCCTGCGAGGGCCGCTGCTGGAAGAGGCCGAGCGAATCGCGGTCCCCATAGTCGATATTGATGAGCCGGGACTCTTGCATCGCGGTGGCGAGTGCGATTGTGACCGCCCGCGCTGGAAGCCCGCGGTCCAGTGCCACCGCGGAAATGAGGGCCGCATTCCGCGTCTGCTCCCCGCCGAGCGCGTACCGGGTGCCGTCCGGGAGGGCGGCCACACACGCGTTCGCGGCCGGCGATTTCTGCGAGTCGAGCAGGAACGCCACACCCCACACGGCGCCCGCGAACACGCCCAAGACCAGCGCCAGCCGCACGATCCCCCGGAATGCTCGCGCCACCCCGTTCCGGTCCGAATTCCCCGCCCTAGCCATGCAGCTCCGGGTTCAACTGGATCCCGCC
>JAAZBW010000075.1 GCA_012513625.1 Actinomycetales bacterium
GGAAGCAGTCGAGGCCGTGCGGGAACTGCGGCCCAACGTGGTGCTGATGGACATCCGAATGCCACGGCTGGACGGCGTGGAGGCCACCCGCCGGATCGGAAAGCTCGTGGGACCGCTGCCCAGCGTGCTCGTGCTGACCACATTCGATCTGGACGAATACGTCTACGAGGCGATTCGTGCCGGCGCCTCCGGATTCCTCCTCAAGGATGTGCCTCCGGAGGACCTCGTACATGCCGTCCGGGTCGTGGCACGCGGTGAGTCGATGCTGGCACCGGCCCTGATCACCCGCCTGCTGGTGCAGTTCACCTCCCGGCCGCGTGCCGGTGCCCCACCCGCAGAGTTGGCCGAACTCACCGACCGTGAGATCGAGGTGACGCGGCTGGTGGCCCGCGGGTTGTCCAATGCCGAGATCGGAGAGCGGCTCTTCCTCAGCGAGGCGACGGTCAAGACGTACGTCTCGCGACTGCTCACCAAACTGGGCCTCCGCGACCGGCTGCAGGTGGCCGTCCTTGCCTACCGCACCGGGCTGGTGCAGCCCGGCGAAGACTAGGCCACCTCGCCACCAGCCCCGCGCCTCTTCTTCGTCGACTGTGTGGTCAACCCCTTCGGCACCCCCTTCAACCACTGCCCCGTTCTCCTCACACTCTCCTCCTCACACCCTTTTCCTCACACCCTCTTCCTCTGCTGTTCGTCCACGCCCCGCGCGGGCTGCAGGACGCCGCGCCCCTCTACGCCCCCGACCACGTGCGCACCTGGGAGCGGCGGATGCCGAACCTGCGCGTGGTCTGGGCCGCCGATGTCAATCACTACACGGTCGTGATGAGCGCCGCCGGTGCCCACGACCTCGCCGCCCACCTGACCCCGAGACTCGAAGGAGTTCGATCATGAGTACAACGACCGTGCCGGCCCGGTCCGGCCTGGACAAGGTGGTGGCCACGGCCGCCGCGGCGGTGGCCGATATCCCCGATGGCGCCTCGCTCGCCGTGGGCGGATTCGGACTCTGCGGCAACCCGGTGGGCCTGATCGAGGCACTGCTGGGGCAGGGCACCCGCGAACTCTCCGTGGTTTCCAACAACTGCGGCGTGGAGGATTACGGCCTCGGGCTGCTGCTCGCCGCGGGCCGCCTCGCCAAGATGACCGCCTCCTACGTGGGGGAGAACAAGGACTTCGAGTCCCAGTACCTCGCGGGCACGCTCGAGGTGGAGCTCACCCCGCAGGGCACCCTCGCAGAGAAGCTCCGCGCCGGCGGCAGCGGGATCGCCGCGTTCTACACCACCACCGGCGTGGGCACGCAGGTGGCCGAGGGCGGACTGCCACAGCGCTACGCCCCGGACGGCACGGTGGCCCAGGCCTCCGCCCCCAAGGAGGTGCGGGTGTTCGGGGAGGGCGAGGAGGCGCGCGAGTACGTGCTCGAGGAGTCCATCACCACCGATTTCGCGCTCATCCACGCGCTGCGCGGGGACCGGCACGGGAACCTGCAGTTCAACAAGTCGGCCCGCAACTTCTCCCCGTTGGCCGCGATGGCCGGGTGGGTGTGCATCGCCCAGGTGGAGGAACTCGTGGAGCCGGGCGAGCTGGACCCCGATGAGATCCACCTGCCGGGCATCTTCGTCCACCGCCTGGTGCACGTGGGATCGGACTTCGAGAAGCGGATCGAACGGCGCACCGTGCGCCAGGAAGGGCAGGAGTGACCATGGCACTTTCGCGTGAGCAGATGGCGGCCCGGGCGGCCCAGGAGTTGCCCGACGGCGCCTACGTCAACCTCGGCATCGGGCTGCCCACCCTGGTGCCCAACTACGTCCCCGCCGGCAAGGAGCTGGTACTGCAGTCGGAGAACGGCATCCTCGGCGTGGGGCCCTACCCCACCGAGGACGCCATCGACCCGGACCTCATCAACGCCGGCAAGGAAACCGTCACCACCCTGCCGGGGGCGGCCTACTTCGACTCCGCCACGAGCTTCGGCATGATCCGCGGCGGCAAGATCGATGTGGCCGTGCTCGGCGCCATGCAGGTCTCCGAGGCCGGCGACCTCGCCAACTGGATGATCCCCGGCAAGATGGTCAAGGGCCCGGGTGGCGCGATGGACCTGGTCCACGGCGCCAAGCACCTCGTGATCCTCATGACCCACAACGCCCGTGACGGCTCCGCCAAGATCGTCCGCGAATGCAACCTCCCGCTGACCGGGCGGCGCGTGGTCAACCGGATCATCACGGACATCGCCGTCATCGACGTGACCCCGGACGGCCTCGTGCTCGTGGAGACCGCGCCGGGCGTCAGCGTGGACGAGGTGGTCGAGCGGACCGAGCCCGAGCTCACCGTCTCGCCGGACCTCACCCGCGTGGAGGTCACCGCATGAGCGCGAGCGACGTCGTCGTCGTCGGGGCCGCACGCACCCCCCAGGGGCGGCTCGCCGGGGCACTCGCCCCCCTCACCGGGATTGAGCTGGGCGCACTCGCCATCGCCGGTGCCCTCGAGCGCGGCGGGGTGCCGGCCGGGGACGTGGACGCGGTGGTCATGGGACAGGTGCTGCAGGCCGGCGCAGGGCAGGCGCCCGCCCGGCAGGCCGCCATCGCCGCCGGGATCGGCTGGCACGCGCACGCGAACACCGTCAACAAGGTGTGCCTCTCCGGCCTCACCGCCGTGATCGACGCCGCCCGGCTACTGCGGTCCGGCGAGGCGTCCGTGGTGGTGGCGGGCGGCATGGAGTCCATGACCCACGCACCCCACCTGCTGCCGGGCTCGCGCAGCGGCTGGAAGTACGGCGCCGTCACCGCGGTGGACAGCCTCGAGCACGACGGCCTCACCGACCCGTGGGACCGCGAGTCCATGGGCCTCGGCACGGACAGGCGCACCGCCTCCACGTTCCCCCTCACGCGCGCCGAGCAGGACGCCGTGGCCGCCCGCTCCCACCAGCGCGCCGCCGCCGCATGGGAGGCCGGAGTCTTCGATTCCGAAGTGGTCCCCGTGACCATCGCCGGACGCCGCGGCGAAATCGTGGTGGAGCGCGACGAGGGCATCCGGCCCGAGACCACCGAGGAGTCGCTCGCCCGGCTGCGTCCCGCCTTCCTCGCCGAGGGCTCGATCACCGCCGGCAACTCCTCCCAGCTCTCCGACGGCGCCGCCGCCCTCGTGCTCACCACCCGCGAGCGCGCCGAGTCCGAGGGCTGGCGGGTGCTCGCCACCGTGCGGGCCGCCGGCCAGGTGGCCGGGCCGGATGTGTCTCTGCACGCGCAGCCGGCCCGCGCAATCGCCCGCGCGCTCGAACGCGAGGGCTGGGAGGTCTCCGACCTCGACCACATCGAGGTCAACGAGGCCTTCGCCGCCGTGGTCGCCCAGTCCGCGAAGGAACTCGGCATCCCCGCCGAGGACGTCAACCCGCACGGCGGGGGAATCGCGCTCGGCCACCCGATCGGCGCCTCCGGTGCCCGGCTCGCCGTCCACGCCGCCCACCGGATCGCGGCCGGCCACGCAACCCGCGCCGCCGTCACCCTGTGCGGTGGCACCGGCCAGGGTGAGGCCCTCCTCCTCGAAGCCCCCTGATCCCGCCCGCCTCTCCCTGCACCCTTTCCCCCCACCGACCAGGAGCCCCCATGACCGTCACCGAGCACCTCATCCAGACCGACCGGCTGCGCATCCACGTCCGCGACACCGATCCGGACGGCGAGAACTCGCCGAACGGCACGATCCTCCTGATCCACGGGAACTGCTCCTCCTCGCTGTTCTTCCAGCGCCTGCTGGACCAGCTCCCGGAGGGCTGGCGCGGCATCGCACCGGACCTGCGCGGCTACGGCGATACCGAGCCGCTGCCCATCGATGCCACACGCGGGATGCGGGACTTCTCCGACGACGTCGCCTCCCTCCTCGACGCCCTCGCCCTGGATCGCGTGGCGCTGCTCGGGCACTCGGCCGGCGCAGGCGTGGTCATGCAGCTCGCGATCGACCACCCCGAGCGGGTGGCGCAGGTGGTGCTGGAGGCGCCGGCCTCGCCGTACGGTTTCGGCGGCACCCGGGACACCGAGGGCACGGCGGACTGGCCGGACTTCGCGGGGTCCGGCGGCGGCGCCGTGAACGCCGAGTACGTGGCGGCGATCGCCGCCGGGGACCGGACCGCGGACAACGCGCACTCCCCGCTCAGCGTCTTCCGGGCGTTCTACGTGGCGCCGGGCACGGAGCTCGCGGACGAGGAGATGCTCCTCGATTCGGTGCTCTCCACGAAGATCGGCGAGGCCCACTACCCCGGCAACCTGACCACGAGTGAGAACTGGCCCGGGGTGGCCCCCGGCACCACAGGCATCAACAACGCGCTCTCCCCGAAGTACTACGACATGAGCGGATTCGCCACGGTCCCGCAGGTGGGCCCCGTGGTGTGGGTGCACGGCGACGTGGACGCGATCATCTCCGACACGTCCATGCTCGACCTCGGCCACCTCGGCGCCATCGGCGCGATCCCGGGCTGGCCGGGCGCGGAGGTGTTCCCGGCCCAGCCGATGGTCAGCCAGATGCGCGCCGTGCTCGACCGGTTCGCCGCGGCCGGCGGCACCTACCGCGAGGTCAAGCTCGCGGGCATCGGCCACAGCCCCCACCTCGAGGTCCCCGAGCAGTTCGCCCAGATCCTCGCCGACCTCCTCACCGCCTGAGGCTGTTGCCGATTTCCGTCGCTACGTCCGCCCGCACCCACGTCCGCCCGCGGGGCTGTTGCCGATTTCCGTCGCTACGTCCGCCC
>JAAZBW010000076.1 GCA_012513625.1 Actinomycetales bacterium
CGTCGCCGACTGTGTGGCTTAGGTCAGGCCGAGCCCGCCTGGCGGGACCAGACCACCGCCGTCGCCACCGCCGCAAGGCCCTCGCCGCGACCGGTGAAGCCGAGGCCGTCCGTGGTGGTGGCGGAGAAACTGACGGGCGCGCCCACCGCCTCGGTCAGCACGGCCTCCGCCTCGGTGCGGCGTCCGCCGATCCGGGGTCGCGGCCCGATCACCTGCACGGCCACGTTCCCAATCCCGAATCCGGCCTCCCGGACGAGCCGCGCGGCCTCGCGCAGGAACGCGACCCCGGAGGCGCCGGTCCACTCGGGACGGTCGGTGCCAAACCTTGTGCCGATGTCGCCGAGCCCGGCCGCTGAGAGCAGCGCGTCCACCGCGGCGTGCGCAACCACATCCCCGTCCGAATGGGCGGCGAGTGCCGGCTCGCCCGGCCACCGTAGCCCGGCGAGCCAGAGAACCCGGGAGGGGTCGTCGTCGAACGTGTGGGTGTCGGTCCCAATCCCGACGCGCGGCTGCATCATGCGCCCACCCTACGGCCGCGCTGGACGCGCCCCCGCACACCCCCGGAACGGCGCGAGTTCCCGGAACCCGCGAAGGTGTGTCACCATGCCACCGGACACGCCTCGCCGAAACGCCTCCGCACACCGAGGGTCTAGGCTGGCCGGGATTTCCCTCCCGAGAAGGTGACGGGGAGTCCCCAACCGAACTGGAAAGGTACCTGTGGCACGCAAGCTGGTCATCGTCGAGTCTCCTGCCAAGGCGCGCTCGCTGGCGGGATTCCTCGGCCCGGACTACACGATCGAGGCGTCGGTCGGGCACATCCGGGACCTGCCGCAGCCCTCGGACCTGCCGGCGGAGATGAAGAAGGGCCCGTACGGGAAGTTTGCCGTGGACACGGAGGGCAACTTCGAGCCCTACTACGTGGTCTACCCGGACAAGAAGAAGCGGGTCACCGAGCTGAAGCGGCTCCTGAAGGAGGCGGACGAGCTCTACCTCGCCACGGATGAGGACCGCGAGGGTGAGGCGATCGCGTGGCACCTGCTCGAGGTGTTGCAGCCCAAGGTGCCGGTCAAGCGCATGGTCTTCCACGAGATCACCCGTGAGGCGATCGAGGCCGCCGTGCAGAACACGCGCGAGCTGGACACCGCCCTCGTGGACGCGCAGGAGACGCGCCGCATCCTCGACCGCCTCGTGGGCTACGAGGTCTCCCCGCTCCTCTGGCGCAAGATCGGCCCCGGCCTCTCCGCCGGCCGCGTACAGTCCGTGGCCACCCGCCTCGTGGTGGAGCGCGAGCGGGAGCGCATCAAGTTCACCAGCGCCAACTATTGGGACGTCACCGCGCGCTTCGCCAAGGGCGCCGAGGAGTTCGACGCCCGCCTCGCCTCCGTGGACGGGGCGCGGATCGCCTCCGGTCGCGATTTCGGCGACGACGGTCAGCTCACCTCCCAGCGCGTCCTCGCCCTGGACGAGGGCACGGCCACGGCGCTCTCCGGTGCCGTGATCGCGGGCACCGTCCGAAGCCTCGAGACGAAGCCGTACACGCGCCGCCCCGCGGCGCCGTTCACCACCTCCACGCTGCAGCAGGAGGCCTCGCGCAAGCTGCGGATGGGAGTGCAGGAGACGATGCGCGTGGCGCAGTCGCTCTACGAGAACGGCTACATCACCTATATGCGCACGGATTCGACCGCGCTCTCGGGTCAGGCACTCTCAGCAGCCCGCTCGCAGGCGACCGCCCTGTACGGCGCCGAGTCGGTGCCCGCGAAGCCACGGCACTTCGGCAAGGTCTCCAAGGGTGCCCAGGAGGCGCACGAGGCGATCCGCCCGGCGGGCGAGCAGTTCCGCCGGCCCTCCGAGGTGGGCCTGGCGGGGGCGCAGGCGAAGCTGTACGACCTGATCTGGAAGCGCACGATCGCCTCGCAGATGACGGATGCCACCGGCCACACGGCCACGGTCAAGATCACCTCCGAGGTGGTGCTCGCCGGCTCCGACGGCGCCACGCTGCTCGAGTCCGGCACGCACGAGCTCGAGTTCTCCGCCTCCGGCACGGTGATCACGCACCGCGGCTTCCTCGCCGCGTACGAAGAGGGCCGCGACCAGTCGCAGCACGAGGAGAACGGCCGCGGCGGCCAGCCGAAGGAGACGCGCCTGCCCGCAATGGAGTCCGGCGATGCGCTGGACCCGGTCACCGTGACCCCGGCCGGGCATGACACCACGCCGCCGCCGCGGTACACGGAGGCGAGCCTCGTGAAGGCGCTCGAGGAGCGGGGCATTGACCGCCCGTCCACGTACGCCGCCACGATCGCCACTATCATCGCGCGCGAGTACGTCTCGAAGAGGGGCCAGGCACTCGTGCCGAGCTGGCTCGCGTTCTCGGTCACCCGGCTGCTCGAGGAGAACCTCGGCCGGTTCGTGGATTACGACTTCACTGCGGAGATGGAGCGGGAGCTCGATGAGATCGCGCACGGCTCCCGTGACCGGGTGGACTGGCTGCGCGCCTTCTACCACGGCGAGGAGGGCGCGGAGGGCCTCCACACACTCGTGGAGGGGCTCGGCGATATCGACGCCCGCGCCGTCAACTCCCGCGATCTGGGTGACGGGATCACCCTGCGGGTGGGCCGGTACGGGCCGTACCTGGAGCAGCCGGCGGCCGAGGGCGGAGACCCGAAGCGGGCCTCGATCCCGGATGACGTTGCGCCGGACGAGCTCACCCTCGAGAAGGCGCACGAGCTGCTGGAGCAGCGCTCGGACGAGGGCCGCGAGCTCGGGGTGGACCCGGAAACCGGGCTCACGATCCTCGCGCGCAACGGCCGCTACGGGCCGTACGTGACGGAGGTCCTCCCGGAGGACGCGCCGAAGAAGTCCAAGCCACGCACGTCGTCGTTGTTCAAGGAGATGCAGATCGAGACGGTGGGGCTGGAAGATGCGCTCCGGCTGCTCTCGCTGCCGCGCGTGGTGGGCGCGGACGCCGAGGGCACCGAGATCACCGCGCAGAACGGACGGTACGGGCCGTACCTGAAGAAGGGCACGGACTCGCGTTCGCTCGAGACGGAGGACCAGATCTTCACTGTGACGCTCGCGGAGGCGGAGGCGCTGTTCGCGCAGCCGAAGCAGCGGCGCGGGGCAGCGGCCTCCAAGCCGGCACGGGAGCTCGGCGAGGACCCGGCCACCGGCACGAAGGTGACCGTGCGGGACGGCCGGTTCGGGCCGTACGTCTCGGACGGCACCACCAATGCCACGCTGCGCACCGGTGACGATCCGGCCACGATCACACCGGAGCGGGCTTTCGACCTGCTGGCGGAGAAGCGGGCGAAGGGCCCCGCGCCCAAGCGGACGGCTCGGAAGCCGGCGGCCAGGAAGCCTGCGGCGGCCAAGAAGCCTGCGGCCAAGAAGCCTGCGGCCAAGAAGCCTGCGGCGGCCAAGAAGCCTGCGGCGGCCAAGACACCAACGGCAGCCCGCAAGCCTGCCGCCCGCAAACCCGCGGCTCCCGCGGAGCCTCCGGCCGAGAAGTAGCTCCTTTACGTCGAGTGTGTGGTTAAGAGTTGGCTCGCCAGCCTTGCCACGCACTCGACGCTAGGAGTGCCAACTCTTAACCACACAGTCGGCGCTGGAAGTGCCAACTCTTAACCACACAGTCGGCGTGGGGAGTGCCAACTCTTAACCACACAGTCGGCGTGGGGAGTGCCGACTCTTAACCACACAGTCGGCGTGGGGAGTGCCAACTCTTAACCACACAGTCGGCGGAAGTTGCCACACGATGGGATGATCGAAAGGTGACCGTCGCTGCCTCCCTGTCCATCACCGCACGCCCCGCGGGCCTTATCGCGAGAACGAAGGTGCTGTGGGCCCGGCCGGTGGTGGATGTGAGCGGAATCGTCCACGAGTTCACGTGGCTCAACACGCACCGGTTCGTCATGCGGCCCGGCACGCAGACGATCACCGTGTACTTCAGGCGCAGGGAGTCCACCGGCGCACACGCCCGCGCCACGTTCGAGGTGGCGCCCGGAGAGACCATCCACCTGTTGGCGCTCCTGCAGGGCAAGGGCCGGTTCACGCTCCAAATGCGCCGTGACACCCCCGGCGCGTCCGCCGGAAATCCCGGCTCCACCACCTCCGACTAGACAGGCGCCGGCCACCCATGGACACCTCTCCGCAGCCCTTCCCCACCCCGTCCGAGCAGCCCGCCCACGTGGACCTCAACCTCCCGCCGGAGTTCGCCGCCCACGTCCCCCCAGACGCCGTCCCCCACCCCGCCGCCTGCCCACCGCTGCGGTGGGGAATCGTGGGTCCGGGCGGCATCGCCCACAAGTTCGCCCGGAACGTCCGCGAGGGCACGGGCTGCGAGGTCACCGCCGTCGGTTCGCGTGACCAGGCGCGGGCCGAGGCCTTCGCCGCGCAACACGGGTTGGCCGTCGCCGTCGAGGGCTACGGGGAGCTCGTCACCCGCGAGGAAGTGGACGCGGTCTACATTGCCACGCCACACTCGGCGCACCGTGAGGCCGCGCTGCTGGCGATCGAGGCGGGCAAGCACGTACTGATCGAGAAGGCATTCACGCGCAATGCCGCCGAGGCGCGCGAGGTGGTGGCCGCCGCCCGCGCAGCCAGCGTCTTCTGCATGGAGGCGATGTGGTCGCGCTTCCTGCCGCACCAGGTGGTGGCACGCCACCTCGTCCGGTCCGGCCTGCTGGGCGAGTTGGTGGAAGTGGTGGCGGACCACGGTCAGGCCCTCACCCACGTTCCGCGCCTCCTCGATCCCGCGCTCGCGGGCGGCGCCCTGCTGGACCTCGGCGTCTACCCGATCTCCTTCATCGTCAGCATGCTCGGCGAGCCGCTCGCCGTGGACGCACTCGGCCACCGTTCCGAGTCCGGCGTGGACGCCATCTCCGTCAGCAACCTCTCCTACCCGGGTGCGATCGGCGTGGGCACCACCACGCTCCTCGCGTCCACGCCCACCCGCGCCTTCGTGGCCGGCCGGGAGGGCTGCCTCGAGTTCGACTCCCGCTTCTACGAACCTGGCGGCCTCACCGCCACGCTCGGCGAGCAGGTGGTCCGCTGGGAGGGCACCCCCACTCTGGGCGGTTTCGAGTTCCAGGTGGCCGAGGTGGCGCACGGCGTGGCCGCGGGCCAGACCGAATCGGCCGTCCTGCCGCTCCACGAGACCGTGGTGGTCATGGAGGTCATGGACGCCGTGCGCCGCGCGCTCGGCGCCCGCTTCCCCGGCGAGTGAACAGGTGCCCCCCGCGACGCGTGTGCGGGCCCCTGTGGACGGCGCCCGAGTTCTCCCCAGGGCGCGACGGCGGACCGGGCCCCGGCGTCGTCGTCGGGGAGCGGCGGTAACGTGGGGTCCGTGACGGAACCCCTCAGCCCCACTCCCCCCGCCCCCACCGGGGTGTTTCTTGCGCTCGAGGGGGGTGACGGCGTGGGCAAGTCCACGCAGCGCGCGCTGCTCGGCTCGTGGCTGGAGGCGCGGGGCAGGGAGGTGGTGCTCACTCGCGAGCCGGGAGGCACCGAGCTGGGGCTGCTGCTGCGGGAGGCGCTGCTGCACGGCGGGCACGTGGATCCGCGCACCGAGGCGCTGCTGTTCGCCACGGACCGCTCGCACCACGTGGCGAGCCTCGTGCGGCCGGCGCTCGAGCGCGGCGCGGTGGTGGTGACGGACCGGTATCTGGACTCGTCGTTGGCGTATCAGGGTGCGGCGCGGTCCCTCGGGCGCGACGACGTGCGCCACCTCTCCCTGTGGGGCACCTACGGACTGCTCCCGGACCTGACGATCCTGCTGGACCTGGACCCGCAGCAGGCGGCGGCGCGCCGGGCGGGTGAGCGGCCGGACAGCCTGGAGCGGGAGTCCACGGAGTTCCACGCGGATGTGCGGGCGGCGTTCCTCGAGCTCGCGGCCCAGGAGCCCGC
>JAAZBW010000077.1 GCA_012513625.1 Actinomycetales bacterium
GCCGGACTGGAGGCAGAGCAGGGCCGCGTGGGTGTTCACGTCCGAGGGCGATACGTAGTGCGAGTCGTTCGTGGCCACGAGCGGCGCGTCCAGCTGCTTTGCGATACGCAGCAGGTCCTGGAGCACGCGGCGCTCGATCTCGAGCTCGTGATCCATCAGCTCGATGTAGAAGTTCTCCCGTCCGAAGATGTCCTGGAACTCGGCGGCGGCGCGCAGTGCCTCCTCGAACTGGCCGAGCCGCAGGCGGGTCTGAACCTCGCCGGAGGGGCAGCCGGAGGTGGCGATGAGCCCGGGCGCGTAGGTCTGCAGGAGCTCGCGGTCCATGCGCGGCCACTTGCCCCACTGGCCGTCCAGCGAGGCGAGAGAACCCATCCGCATGAGGTTCTGCAGGCCCGTGTTGTTCTCGGCCCACATGGTCATGTGGGTGTACGAGCCGCGGGCGGAGACGTCGTCGTTCCGCTGGGCCTCCGTACCCCAGGTGACCCGGGACCGGTCCCGCCGCGAGGTGCCGGGGGTCACGTACGCCTCGACGCCAATGATTGGCTTGATCCCGTACTTCTGCGCGGTCCGGTAGAAGTCGTAGGCGCCGAAGAGGTAGCCGTGGTCCGTGATCGCGATCGCTGACTGCCCGAGTGCCTTCGCCTCCTGGAACAGGGGCTCCAGCTTGGCCGCACCGTCCAGCATTGAGTACTCGGTGTGGACGTGGAGGTGCGCGAAGTCCGTCTGGGCCATGCGGGTCAGTCTAGGTCGGGTGCGTCAGCCCGACGGCGAGGCGCACCCTCCGCCGCGGGCTCGCCCCGCGTGTCGGGCGTGTCCCGGCGTGTCGCCGGCCCGCCCCGCCCGCGCTTTCGTCGACTGTGTGGCTCCGCCACCCGCTCAGCAGCCGCCCCCGTCCATCATCACCCCTCGGGCGCGCCAACCCCCGCCCCGTAAACTCCCGACCCGCCCAGCCACTGTCATAGCCGTTGGCAACTGACGAACCTGACTGTTGCCACCGAGAGGGGCGAGATTTCGGGCTCCGCCGCGCATCTCTCGGAGGCAACTGCCGTTGTCATTGGAGTTCCGTTGCGGAGTGATCGCCAGCCACACAGTCGGCGAGGTTTGGGTGGGAACTACGCCACACAGTCAGCGAGGTTTGGGTGGGAACTACGCCACACAGTCGGCGAGGTTTGGGTGGGATCTAAGCCACACAGTCGGCGGGGTTTGGGTGGGATCTAAGCCACACAGTCGGCGAACGGCGGGAACGTTTCCTGCCTAGAGCGTGATGGTTCTTGCCATGTCCTGGTGCCAGATACCCGCATCCAGGTAGCGCTCCGTGCTCACCACGGAGTAGCCGATCCGGGAGTAGAACCCCATCGCAGACTCCTGCGCCGAGAGCGCCACGACCACCGATATCCGTCCGTCACCTTCCACGAGCCCGTACTCCGTGAGCGCCCTGCCCTCCAGGTGGACCATGAGAGCGGTGCCCACCCCGCTACTGCGGAACGGCGCGCGCACGGCCACCCGCCCCACATGCACGTGCCCCGGAGTGTCCCGGAGCACCCGGCCCGTTCCCGCGGGAACGCCGCCCACATACGCCACGGCGTGCAGGGTGGAGGGGTCCTCGTCCCGGGCGTCCACCTCCTCCTCGAGGGGGACGCGCTGCTCACCCACGAACACCTCGAGCCGGATCCGCCACGCCTCCTCGAGGCCGGCGCGGTCCACCACCTCCCGTACGGTGATCATCCGCGCAACATCGCCAGGGAGCGCTGCAGGTCCTCCGGGTACTCCGAGGTGAACGTGAGCCACTCTTTCGAGCGGGGATGCGTGAACGAAAGTGAGACCGCGTGGAGCCACTGCCGGTTCAACCCGAGCTTCCGCGCCACGGTGGGATCCGCGCCGTACGTCACGTCTCCCACGCACGGGTGCTTGATGGCGCTCATGTGGACGCGGATCTGGTGGGTGCGCCCGGTTTCCAGGTCTACCTCCAGCAGCGTGGCTCGCGGCATCATCTCGAGCGTGCGGTAGTGGGTGATGCTCGCCCGCCCGTCAGAGCGGATCGCCATCCGCCAGTCCGCGCCAGGGTGCCGCCCGATTGGGGCGTCGATCGTGCCTACCGACGAGTCCGGGTGCCCCTGCACCAGCGCGTGGTACAGCTTCTTTGGAGTGCGGTCGCGGAACGCCTGCTTCATGACCGAGTACGCCATCTCCGACTGGGCCAGCACCATCACTCCCGAGGTGCCCACATCCAGCCGCTGTACGATCCCCTGCCGCTCCGTGGCGCCCGAAGTGGTGATCGGGTACCCGGCCGCCAGCAGCGCACCGAGCACGGTGGGTCCCTGCCAGCCGGGCGAGGCGTGTGCCGCCACCCCCACGGGCTTGTCGATCACAATCACGTCCGCGTCCTGGTAGATGATCTCGAAGCCCTCCACCGGCGTGGGCTCCACCTCGATCGTCCGATCCTCCGGGATCGTCACCTCGAGCGTGGCGTCCCGCTCCAGCTTTACTGACTTTCCAATCGCCACGCCGTTCATGAGCACGTGGCCTGCCTCGGCGAGTTCCGCCGCGCGCGAGCGGGACAACCCCAGCATTCGCGCGAGCGCCGCATCGGTCCGCTCGCCCACGAGGCCGTCCGGGACCGGCAGGAAGCGTGACTCAGCCATGCCTCTCCCCGTTGACGGCGTCGTCCGCCTCTGCACTGTCCCCCGTCGCGAGCGCCTCCACAGCGTTCGGCTCGGCCGTGGTAGAACCCTCGCCACCCGCGTCCATTCCGCCGGCCGGGTCCAATCCGCCGTCGACGCCCCGCGCGCCTCCGTCGTCGGCCGTGACGGCCGCTTCTCCTGCGTCACCGGCAGGATCCTCGACGGCTCCCTCGCCCTCGCCGTCGGACCGTCCCGGACGGGTGCCGTCCACGTCGATGCCGATCAGGGCGAGCACAGCTATTCCGATAGCGGCACCCACAATCGCGATGTCCGCGATGTTGCCGATGAAGAAGTTGGCATAGTTGAGGAAGTCCACCACGTGGCCCTCGGGAAACCCCGGATCCCGGAAGAGCCGGTCGATGAGGTTGCCGATCGCGCCGCCGAGGAGCAGGCCGAGGCAGACGGTCCAGGCAACGGAGCCGATGTGACGCGCCACGCGAATGACAACGGCGGCCACGGCGATAGCGATGACAGTGAATATCCAGGTGGTGCCGCTCGCAAGCCCGAATGCGGCGCCCGGGTTGAATGTGAGCTGCAGGGTGATGAACTCGCCGATCAACGGGCGCGCGGTGGTCTGGGAGAGGTTCCCGATCGCCCACTGCTTCGAGAGCTGGTCGATCACCGCCACGAGGGCGGCGAGGCCGAAGAGGATGGCGAGCAGGCGGCGGTCGCGACGGGAACTGGCGGCGCGCCGTTCTGCCTCGAGGTGCTCGGGGCTGGGCTCGGCCGCGTAGCGTCCCATTTCACGTCCTCACATACGGAAAGGCGGCGGCACCCGAAACCGGGGCCGCCGCCTCTCTACCGAAAAATCAGCGGTCGCCCGAGATGTTGCCACGCTGGTCGACATCCGCGAGCAGGCCCTCGAGGTAGCTCTTGAGCCGGCCGCGGTACTCGCGCTCGAACGTGCGGAGTTCGTCGATCTTGCGCTCGAGGGAACCGCGCTCCTCTTCGAGCTGGCGCAAAGTGTGGTCGCGGGTGTTCTCCGCGTCACGCACGATCGTCTCGCCACTCGATCGGGCCTCTGCCACCAGGCGGTCGGCCTCCTCGCGGCCATTCGCCACGTACTCATCGTGGAGGCGCTGCGCGAGTGCCAGCATGCCGGCGGCAGACTCGGGCCCGTCCTTCTGTACGGGGGCCTGGGGGACAGCGAACTGGGCCACCTGGGGCTCGGGCTCGGGCTCCACCACGGGGGCAGGCTCGGCCGCCGACTGCGCGGAGGGGGCAGATGCCGAAGCGCGTGAGAGTTCCGCAACGCGCTCCTCGGCGGCCTGTAGCTTCGCCTTCAGATCCTCGTTCTCGGCCTCCACCGCGCGCAGAGTGTTGACCACCTCATCCAGGAAGTCATCGACCTCGTCCTGATCGTAGCCCTCACGGAACTTGGTCGGCTGGAACCTCTTGTTGAGGACGTCGTCTGCACTCAGCAGCGCCATCTCGTCTCCTCGCTTGATCTAGTGGTGGGCTGACGATCGCCCACGATGGATTCACGATACCCGAAACTACCGGCTCATCGGAGCGACCATGCCGCACTGAGGAGCAGTGATTGTCCGAACCAGCACGCCAGGAAGAGGAGGAGGAATGCGAGGTCCAGGCTGAGCTGACCGATCTGGACGGGCTTGACCCACCGGCGCAGCAAGCGCAGAGGCGGATCGGTCACCGCATACACGATGTTGGCGATGATCAGCACCCAGCCACTCGGGCGCCAGGAACGGGCGAAGACCTGGATCCACTCCACCACGATGCGCCCGAGCAGCGCCACGAGGAACAGGAGGAGGACGAAGGCCGCCAGTTGGAGGATGAGGCTCATTCACCCCAGCCTATGCCTGATTGAAAAACCGCCCGGGCCCTTCGTCCTCACGCGTCTCACTCTCCACGTGCACCGAGGCCGGCGAGAGCAGGAAGACGCGATTCGTCACGCGCTCGATCCCCCCGCGCAGCCCAAACACCAGCCCGGCAGAGAAGTCCACCATCCGCTTCGCATCCGGCTCGCTCATCCCGGTGAGGTTCATGATCACGGGGATGCCGTCACGGAACGCCTCACCGATGTCACGGGCCTCGTTGTACGTGGACGGGTGCACGGTCACGATGCGGGAGAGCTCCGGCTCGGGCACACGCGGGAGCGAGGTCAGCACCCGCGATGGGGCGTGCTCCTCGATCTCGTACGGCTCCTCCTCGTACGTGTAC
>JAAZBW010000009.1 GCA_012513625.1 Actinomycetales bacterium
GCCTCGGGCTTGCGCTCGGCGCCCCGCACGTGGCCGTTGCGCTCGACCCCGCCGGAGCTGTGGTCCGGGCGTGGCCGGGCGTGGGCACCTCGCTCGCGCTCCTCGGAGTGCTGCTCGCGGCGCTCGCGGGCGCGGACGGGATCCCGCACGTGCTCACCCGCCACCAGTTCGGCTGGCGTCACATCTCCGCGGGCCTCCTCACCGCCCTCGCCGCCGCGAGCGCACTGCTGGCCGCCGGCGCCTGGGTGGTAACCACCCGCGCGGACATCGCGGAGTTCCAGGCGCTCGCCCCCGCGCTGGAGGAGTACACGCCCGCCGTGGCGCGCGAGCTCGCCGGCTCGCAGGAGCGCGCCCGCACCCTCGCGCTCACGGTGGACTCGGACGGCGCCGTCACCGCCTCCCTCTGGCGCGGGGACGGCCCGCAGTTGCACCTGACCTCAACCGCGGCGGAGGCGCGCGTGATCACAGACCCGCTCGCGTTCGTGGTGTCGCCCACGGGCGGGGCCGGCTTTACGGGGGATGGCGGTTCCGCGGGAGACACGACCACCAATGACGCGGCCACCAGTGCCGCCGCCGCGCCCGAGGCGGCCGCCAGTGGCCCCGCCGCGCCCGATGCGGCCGCCAGTGCCGCCGCCGCGCCCGACGCCGCCGCCGCAGAGCTGGGCGCCCTCACGGCGCAGCTCTCCATGGGAGTGGCCCGCACTGCAGGAGATGGGCTCGCGGCGCACGGCGTGGGCGTGGTCCTCGTCCCACCCAGCGCGGATCCGGGGGCGGACATGCGGCGCGGCGAGCTGGTGGCCGCCCTTGACGCCACACCGGGCCTCGCCCGCGTGGGTGAGACGGAATCTGGCGTGGTCTGGCGCGTCTCCACCGACGAGCGTGAGGGAGCAGCCGCCTCGATCCACCGCCTCACGGTTCGGGAGCCGGACGGTCGGGTGTCGGCCTCGCTTCCCGCGGAGCCGATCGGCGCGCGCGTCACCATCCCGGAGGGCGCGAGCAACCGGCTCCTCGTGCTTACCGAGCGCGTGGATGAAGGCTGGCAGCTCGAGGTGGATGGCGCCCGCGC
Organism: Actinomycetales bacterium; assembly: GCA_012513625.1. Classification (GTDB taxonomy): domain Bacteria; phylum Actinomycetota; class Actinomycetes; order Actinomycetales; family Actinomycetaceae; genus JAAZBW01. The sequence continues at coordinate 1,067 of JAAZBW010000009.1, forward strand.
CGTGCCCGCGCAGCGCGGCTGGCAGCAGGCGTTCCTCCTGCCCCCGGGGGGCGGGGAGGCCGCCCTCTCCTACGCGCCGCCGGGCCGGCCGTTCTGGATTACCGCGCAGGTGATCGTGCTTGGGGCGGCAGCGCTGCTCGCCGTCCCGGTGCGGCGCCGCCAGGAGGTGGAGTGATGTCCCTGCGGGCCGTTGGCGGAGCCCTCTCCGCCGTCCTCCTCCTCGCGGCGGGGGCCCTCACCTTCATGGCCGCCGAGGGTGTGGAGCCGCCCACCGCGGCCCCGGTTGCCCTCGGCACCGTGCACAACGTGCCAGCCGGAGTCACCCGGATCGCCTGCGCGCCCACGCCGCTGATTGCGGAAGGCGCCGTGGCCTACGATCCGGAGTTCAACCCCGTGCCCGCCACCTCCTCGGCCACCCTCGTGGCCGCCTCGGTTCCTCGAGGGGACGACGGCGCCGGGCCCGCCGCGATCGCCACCTCACCCGCGGGGGAGCCCACCGCGCTGTGGGGCACGGCCGCCCTGGTGGGTTCCGCGGACCCGGGCGCCGAGGCGGCCGTGGTGGTGGCCGAACCCCTCGAGGGTGTTGCCCCGCTCGCCGCGGCGGCCGGAATCTGGCGGAGCGACGCCGGAGACCTCCGCTCGCTCACCGCGCTGCCGTGCAGTGTGGCCCTCGCCGAGCAGTGGCTCGTGGGTGGCGCCACCGAGGTGGGATCCTCCGCCGCCCTCACGATCACGAACCCGGGCGCCACCCCCGTCACGGTCACCGTGAGTGGTTGGGGCCCGCTCGGCCCGGTGGACCTGCCGATGCTCAGCGGCCTCGTGATCGCTCCGTACGCCTCCGAGACGTACCTGCTCGAGGCCTCCGACTCCACGCTCGAACGCCTCGCCCTGCGGGTCCAGTCAGCCGGCGGCGCCGTGGGCGCGAGCCTGCTCGAAACCCGCCTCGACGGCCTCACCCCGCTCGGTACCGCCACCGTTGCCCCCTCCGCCCCGCCCGGCACGGCGCTGGTTGTGCCGGCCGTCTCGCTCACGGACGTCCCCGAGGACGCGGGGGAGTCCGGGCTCCAGAGCTTCGTGCGGGTACTGAACCCGGGAACCGCGCCCGCCACGCTGACGCTCACCCTCCTCACCGCCGAGGGCGAGGTGGGGATCGCCGGCGCCACGGACGTCACGGTGGATCCGGGCGCCGTGTTCGATATCGCCATCGACGGACTTCCCGCCGGGGACCACTCCGTTGCGGTGGTCTCCGACCAGCCGGTGGTGGCGGCCGCGCACCTGGTACGGCACGCGAGCGACGGCGGAGCCGACCGTGCGTGGTCGGGTGCGGCCACGCCGTCGTCCCTCATGACGGTTGCGGTGCCCGGACTGGGGGCGCAGGCGGACGCAGCCACGCTCGTGGTGGCGAACCCCTCCGCGGAGGAGGTGGCCGTGCGGGTGACCCCGTACGGCGCGGATGGGGCTGCGGGCGAGGTCCGCGAGGTGAGCGTGCCGGCGCGTGCCTCGATCGGCGTTGTGGTGGAGGGGGCGCCGGTGGCGCTGCAGGTGGAGTCGGACGAGCCGGTGGCGGCCGCGCTCCTTTTGCGCGCGGGCATTGCTGAGGGCGAGTTGGTGGCGATCCTCCCGGCCACCCCGGACGCGGCCACCGCACACGCGGTCACGGTCACCGTGCGGGAGGGCTAGCTCCGCAGCTCAGTACTCCTCGGGATACTCCGGATCCACGTCCTGGGGATTCACGCCCAGGAGCGCCGCAGCCTCCTCGGCCAGCACCAGCCCCACCAGCAACGGCAGCTCGTCCGGGCCCTCAGCCCGGGAAATCACCGGCCGCCGGTAGATGACGATCCGGGCCGCCACACCGGTCCCACGGTCCGCCGGGAACGCCCGTCCAAGAGCCACCGTCCGGTACTCCCACGGGCTCGGATCCGAGGGCGGTATCTCCTCGACCCCGAACTCGGTCCCCTTCAGGCCCGGGTTGTGGGCGAGAAGCCGTGCGGCCGCCCGTGCCACCATCCGGTCGAACTGCTGGGCGCGTGTCCTCGCCGCGGGCAGGTTCGGGGGAATGAGGGGTCCGCGCAGGCCACGGCCGTGGCGGTCACGCCGCCGGGCGCCACGCCGGGCCGGGATGTCGGGAAGCTCCACCCACCTATCGTAGGGCGAGCCGATGGGCGCCACGCCGCCGGGGAGGGGTAGCCTCAGGGACTGTGAGAGTCAGCCGCCAGTGTTCCCGCAGCACATGCACGCACCCCGCTGTTGCCACCCTCACCTACGACTACACGGATTCCACCGCCGTCCTCGGCCCGCTCTCCACCAGCGCGGAGCCGCACGCGTACGATCTGTGCCAGCGCCACGCTGAATCGCTCACCGTGCCGCGTGGCTGGCAGGTGGTCCGGCTTGCCACCGAATTCGAGCCCGCCCCACCCAGTGACGACGACATCACCGCCCTCGCGGACGCCGTCCGTGAAGCGTCACGCCACCGTCCGCAGGTTCGCGCGGCTGACCGGGTCCCTCGCGGATCCGTGGTACCCGTGACCCACCCCGTGGAAGATCCTGCCCTCCTGCGGCGCGCCGCATTCCGGGTGGTCGAAGGAGGCATGACCGATGACTGATTCACCGATCTCACCGACGGCGGGGGACCTCCCAGAGTGGGTGCGCGGCGCCCTGCGCTGCCCCGAGACCAAGGCCGAACTGGTGGACGCGGAGGGGCCGGACGGCCCCGAGCTCGTCTCCACGGATCCCGCCGAGCCGCTCGCCTACCCCGTACGTGGCGGCGTGCCGATCATGCTGCCGGACGAGGCGCGCGCCCCGGGCGCGGCCGACTGACCTGGAGGACCACCTCCTGTCGAGCGTGCTGATGCTGTAGAGCGTGCTGATGCCCGTCAGTTCCGGGCGTCCTGCACGCCGTGGGGCAGCGCTGCGAGCGCCGCCAGCTCCGCATCGTCAGAGGCGAGCTGATCCAGCGCCACGGCATACTCCCGATCCCGACGCGTCGCCAGCACCGCGGCCAGGAACCGCTCCGGATGCGTTCCTGCGGGCGGGCGCGGCGCCACAAACTGCTCCACCTCGGCGGCCAGCTGCAGTCCGAGTTCCTGACGCGTGGCCGGAGTGAGCGATCCCGTGCGCGCCAGGTACTTGCGCGCATACAGCGAGACGCGGTCCGGGAGCGCTCGCATGTCCGCGTTCGCTGCCCACGCCTCCAGCTCCGGCGGGCACACGATCGGGAGGTCGACCTCCTCCGTGCCGCCGATCCGTGCCACGTAGGTGCCGGCCATCATGTCACCGAGCCGCTTGGAGCGTTTGTTCAGGCTCGCGGCGGTGAGCGCAATGGTTCCGAAGCTGAGCGCGATCTCGATGTACGCGGAGGCCCAGCGGGTCAGGGCGTGGCGGAATGAGATCGGTCCGCCGTCATCGCGCACCACGCGGGTGCCCATCACGAACTTGCCGAGCGAACGGCCGCGCGTGGCAGTCTCGATCGTGGTGGGGATCACCAGGATGATGAACGAGATCGTGAGCACAGCGAACGTGCCAGCCTGCGCCTCGTTGAACCTCAGCTGGTCCGAGAAGATCGCCGCCAGCAGGAGCAGCACCAGCACGTAGAACCCGAAATCAATGAGCGTGGACACGGCGCGCGTCATCACCGACGCCGGCCGCGCCTCAATCGCGACGGCCTCACCCGTCATGATCACGTCGAGCTGTTCGCTCACCGCGCCCTCCTCACCCGCCCAGCCTACGGGAGGGTGGGCGCGGACCTGCAGTGGGTGCGGGGGTGTGGACAGAGCCCCCGACGACGGAGCGAGCGTTCCGTACCCACGGCTGGGCGACGTCGTCGGGACGGCCCACCGGTGGCGGAGGGAGCGTTCCGTACCCACGGTTGGCCGACGTCGTTGGGACGGCCTATCGGCGGCGGAGGGAGCGTTCCGTACCCACGGTTGGCCGACGTCGTCGGGACGGCCTATCGGCGGCGGAGGGAGCGTTCCGTACGGGAGACGAGTGAGGCGCCCGGCACGGGTGTGGACAGAGCCCGGCGGGCGACGACGCGGGGCGTGCCTGTGGCAGAGTGGGCGCGTGGACACCGACGCATTTGCCGCAGCACACAGGGCGGAGTGGCGGAGGCTGGAAGAACTCTCGCGGCGTCGTCGGCTGTCCGGGGCCGAGGTTGACGAGCTCACCTCCCTGTACCGGCAGGGCGCGGCGCACCTCTCCCGGGTGCGCACGCAGGCGCCGGATCCGGCGCTCATCTCGCGGCTGTCCAGCACGCTCGGGGAGGCGCGCGCCCGCCTCGCACCGCAGCGCGGACTCGAACTCGCCCAGGTGGCCCGCTTCTTCATCGTGACCATCCCCGCGGCGTTCTACCGCGTGCGCTGGTGGACAATCGGGGTGGGTGTGGCGTTCGTGGTGATCGGTGTGGGGGCAGGGTGGTGGTTCACGCAGTCGCCGGCGGTGCAGGCCTCGATGGGGACGCCGTCGCAGTTACAGCAGTACGCGAACGAGGCGTTCGAGGCGTACTACTCCAACTTCCCGGCCCCCGATTTCGCGGCGCAGGTGTGGACCAACAACGCGTGGATCAGCTTCCAGGCAGTGGGCGGGGGCATCACCGGCGTGTGGCCCGACTTCCTGTTGTGGCAGAACGCGGTGGGAGTCGGTCAGGCCGGGGGAGTCATGGCCGTGTACGGCGATCTCGGGGTGTTCTTCGGGTTGATCCTGCCGCACGGGCTGATGGAGCTCACCGCCATCTTCATCGCGATTGGTGCGGGCCTGAAGATCTTCTGGACTGTCCTGGCTCCGGGCCCGCGCACGCGGGTACGCGCGCTGCGTGAGGAGGGGACTCGGCTCGTGGTGGTGGCGCTCGGGCTGGTGTTCGTGCTCGGCATCTCCGCAGTGGTGGAGGCGTTCGTGACTCCCTCCACCCTGCCCACGTGGGGCAAGATCGCAATCGGCGCGGCGGTACTCGCGTTGTACTGGGTCTACACGCTGGTGCTCGGGCGCCGGGCCGTGCAGCGCGGCGATTTCGGGGACCTCTCCGAGGAGCAGGGCGGCTACGTGGTCCTGGAGGCCGCCTGACCTCCCCATTCTCCGCCGACTGTGTGGTTAAGTTCCTGCAAAACCCCATCGACTGTGTGGGCTGCGTTCCGGACCGGCCGCTGCACTCACCACCTGAACTTGCCCATCTTCGTGTCCGGAAAGTGACCATAGTCAGCCACTTTGCGGACACGGTAGGCGAGCGACGCGGTTCCGGATTCGCACGGCAGAGTCCTCACCGAGGTTTCACGGCGAGATACGCCAGAAGGACGAGCACATCCGCGCGCTCACCTGCATCACGGAGGGCCGCTCGCTGCACGGCGAATATGTCTCGGACCTGCTCGCCGTGGCGGCACACATGGAGGAATCACTGGGGATTGAGGGCGCGCCCATGCTCGCGGGGCACTCGATGGGCGGCCAGATCGCGTTCCTTGCGCTTGCCGTCTCGCCGCGCATCACGCACGCCGTGATCAGCTCGGAGTCTCCACTTACGAGGCGCGCGCCGTCGCCGGGGTGCGTCACAACCCGGGCTGGTACGTGCCCGGGCTCGCCACGGCCGGCTCGTTCGAGGCGATCGCGGCGGGACTGGCGGGGAAACGGGCCCTCGTCCTGGCCGCCACCCACGACGCGCACTTCCCCACGGACGGGACCCTCGCCGTCGTGGACGCGTTTCCGCCCGGGGTTGCGGACGTCTCGTGGCGGGAGGGCCCGCACGAGCTCACCGCGCAGGCTCGCGACCCGCTGGTGGAGTGGCTCGCGGGGACGACGGCGGAGCTCACCCAGGTGGAGGAGGTCCCGTCTGGAGCCGGTGCAGTGCCGGCACGCAGTTGACGGGGGAACGCCGGCGGAGCGGGGTTTAAGGCACACAGTCGACGAGGATGCTTCGCCGAGTGTGTGCCGAAAGTACTTGGCCACACAGTCGACGGTAATTTTGCGGGAACCTGACCACACAGTCGATGGGGGTTTTGCGGAAACCTGACCACACAGTCGATGGGGGTTTTGCGGGAACCTAACCACACAGTCGGCGAAGAACCGGGGCTACAGGCGGCCGGCGCGCTTCAGGCGCAGGTAGGTGTCCGCCACGGCCACGGCCAGATCGGCCGCCGGGGCCTCCACCACGTCCACGCCGCGTTGCCGCAGGCGCAGCGCCGCAGACTCCCGCTCGAGCAGCGCCCGCTCCGCCGCGGCCGCCACGAACACGTCCGCGGTGGCGGAGCGCTCCGCCCGCAAATCCTCCTCCGCACCGTCCGAGGCGGAGGCCAGCACCACCGTGTGGTCCGCCGCGAGCGCCCGCGCCACCCGGAGCAGCCCGCCCTGCAGTACTGAGGAATCTAGGGAGGTGAGCAGCACCACGAGGGAGCGCTGTGAGAGCGCCTGGTTCACCGTGGTGGCCACGAGCGTCCAGTTGGTCTCCGCCAGTTCCGGCTCCACCACCGCGAGGTCCTTCGCGAGCGCGTTCATGAGAGCCGCGCCGGTCTTACCCGCCGTCCGGGCACGAACCGACGTGTCCACCGCCACCACGTCCACACGGTCTCCCGCGTGCGAGGCGAGGGCCGCGAGCAGCAGGGTGGCCTCCATCTGGGAGTCGAGCCGGGTCTCCTCACCGAGCCGCACGGCGGAGAGCCGCCCCGAGTCCACCACGATGAACACCCGCCGGTCCCGTTCCGGTCGCCAGGTCCGCACCATCACGTCCAGCGCCCGAGCGGAGGCGCGCCAGTCGATCGCGCGCACGTCGTCGCCGATCACGTACTCCCGCAGCGAGTCGAACTCGGTGCCCTGCCCGCGCGTCATCACGGACGAGCGGCCGTCCATCTCCCGCAGCAGCGCGAGCCGGCTCGGCAGGTGCTTGCGCGAGTGGAACGGCGGCAGCAC
>JAAZBW010000078.1 GCA_012513625.1 Actinomycetales bacterium
GAGCCGTCGGTGAAACGCCTCGCGGCGGGCATCGTCCTCGCCCTTGCCCTCACCGCCACCGGATGCTCCGGGGAGATCAGCCGCTCGCTCAGCACACCCGGCCGGGGGCTCGACTCTGCGGAGACCCGGTTCTTCGAACCCGCGGAGTCCCGCTCGGCGGACGGCTCCCTCATCCTGCAGCCCGCCACGGACGCCGTGGGGCTCTCGGTTGCCGTCTCCGAGCTCCACTACGTCTCCGCGCCCGCAGTGGTGCTCGCCGCCACCCCGGACGACGCGGACGCACTCGCCCTCGCGGCCACCCACGGCATCCCGCTCCTCACGCTGCCCACGGAGGCAGACGAGGCGCAGGCGGCGGCAGTGGCCGCGGAAGTGACCCGCCTCGGCGCCTCCCTCGTGCTCCCGGTGGGCCGCGAGGTGCCCGACCTCATCACGGCGGCCACCGCGCTCGGTGGAGCCCCGTCCGGGCTGAAGCTCCCCGAAGCACCCGGAGCTGCCGGACCGGCCTCCTGGGTGGCCCTCGTCCCCGACGACGAGACGGCGAGTCTCGTCTCCTTCCTCGCCGGCGAGGATGGCCGGGTGGTGGTGGCTCCCGAGCCGCGCGCCTCCGCCGAGGCGATCGCGGCGCTCGCGGAAAACCCGGAGGCCACGGTGGTGGCGTTCGGCGATGGCTTCCCGGACGAGTCCACCCTCGCGTGGCAGGTTGCCACGGCCCGCACGGGCATCACCCTGCCGGGCGGGGATACCCAGGTGGTGGGAGGGGACAAGCTCTACGTGGCGCTCTACGGCCACCCGGGCGCGCCAGTCCTTGGCGTCCTCGGCGAGCAGGGCGTGGACGCCACCGTGGCGCGGGCCGAGGAGCACGCCGCTCTCTATGACGGGCTCACGGAGGCCACCACCGTCCCGGCGCTCGAGATCATCGTGACGATTGCCAGCGCGGGCGCCGGCGGGGACGGCAACTACTCCTCCGAGGTCCCCCTCTCCACGTTCCTGCCCCTCATCGACGCCGCCCACGAGCACGGCCTGTACGTGATCATCGACCTGCAGCCGGGCCGCACCGACTTCCTCACCCAGGCGAAGCTCTACGAGGAACTCCTCCTCCGGCCGTACGTGGGCCTCGCACTGGACCCGGAGTGGCGCCTCACGCCCGATCAGGTGCACCTGCGTCAGATCGGCTCCGTGCAGGCGAGCGAGGTGAACGAGGTGAGCACGTGGCTCGCAGACCTGGTGCGGGACAACAACCTCCCGCAGAAGTTGTTCATCCTGCACTCCTTCACGGTGAACATGGTGCGGAACGCGGCCGAGGTGGACGTGTCCCGCCCAGAGCTCGGCGTCATGGTGCATGTGGACGGCCAGGGCGGCCACGGTGCCAAGGTGGGCACGTGGAACCGGCTGCGCGACTACCTCCCGCAGGTGCCCTACTGGGGATGGAAGAACTTCTATGACGAGGATGTGCCGCGGATGTTGACTCCCGCGGAGACGATGCAGATCGTGGACCCCACGCCGCTCCTCATCACCTACCAGTAGGCGCCCAGTTCCGGCACCTACGATGGTGACCATGTCTGAACCCCACCTCGTGGACGAGGAACTGCTGGAAGAGGAGCGCGAACTGCTCGCGCTGGACCGGTCCCGCCCCACGCCAAACCAGCAGGACGGCGGCACCACCCGCGACCATGCGTGGTTGATGATCATCGGCGGGATCGTGGGCGTGTTCGCATCCATCCAACTCGTGCTCGCGGAAATGCAACTGCTGCGGGATCCCGATGCGGTGCTCGCCTGCGACATCAACCCGGTGGTGGGCTGCGGTGGCTCCCTCACTGCCTGGCAGTCACAGCTCCTCTTCGGCATCCCGAATGCGCTCGTCGGTACGGCCGTGTTTGGCGTGGTGCTCGGAGTGGGCGCCGTATTCCTCGCGCGCGGCAGGATGGCCCGCTGGTTCTGGCAGCTCATGAGCCTCACGGTGCTTGCCGGGATCGGCTTCGTGGCGTGGTTCGCCTACCAGTCCATGACAGACATCCGCACCCTCTGCCCATGGTGCATGGTCACGTGGACCGTGGTGATCATCGTGGGCTTCCAGACGCTCCGCCGCGCCGCTCAGGCAGGCCACCTGCCCGGCGGGCACAGCCTCTCCAGGGTGCTCACCCGGGAGAGCTGGCTGCTCACGGTCCTCACGTTCGTGGTGCTCATCGCGGCCATCGTGGTGGCCTTCTGGACCCAGTGGTCCATGCTGCTCGGGATCTAGGCGGACAGCGCCCTACGCAAGCCGCGGCGAGGAGATATCGCTCGGCACGAACGCGCCCCAGCCCATGGACCGTAGCGCCTCGCGCACCCGTTCGGTGGCCGCGCGCAGTTCGGACTGCTCGGCAGACCGGGCGTTCGAGAGGGAGATGGCTGCCTGATCCCAGGCCGGCAGCACGTGGAGGTGCGCATGGGGCACCTCGAACCCGGCCACGATGAGCGCGGCGCGGGGCGCGTCAAACGCCGTCCGCTGGGCCCGGCCCACCCGCCCGGCGACGATCGCGGCGTGGCCGAGCACGTCGTCGTCGAGGTCTGTGAACTGGTCCACGGTCGCCCGCGGGACCACGAGGAGGTGGCCGGGCGTGATCGGCGAGATCGTGGCAAAGGCGACCACCGTCTCGTCCGCCCACGCGAACAGTCCGGGGATCTCTCCCTCGATGATCCTGGTGAAGACGCTACTCATGGTCCCATCATGCCGTGCGGTACGCTGTGGGTCATGACGACGGGTCTGCTCCTTAGCTAGCCGCACGGCACACGTGCGGCGAACCTCCCTGCCCGGGAGGTTTTTTCATGCCCCGGACCCCACCCACGTTTGCGAGGAACCGATGACTGAGAACACTCCGCAGTACCGCTACACCGCCGCCATGGCGGAGGGGATCGAGCTCGCCTGGCAGGACCGCTGGGAGAGCGAGGGAACCTTCTACGCGGACAACCCCACGGGGCCGCTCGCCGGGCCACGGGCGGACCGGGAGAAGTTCTACCTCCTCGACATGTTCCCGTACCCCTCC
>JAAZBW010000010.1 GCA_012513625.1 Actinomycetales bacterium
GAGAAGGCTGCGCGACGTCGTCGCTCGGCGTGCGGGTTCGAGCTTCACCTCGCGTGCAGGCTGGTCCATGACGCACGGTCGACGCGAGACGGCTGGTCTACGGCACACACTCGATGGGGTTGGCGGGACCACGCGGGAGTTGTGGAACTGAGCCACACAGTCGATGCTGGATTGGCGGAACTTTAACCACACACTCGACGAGGAGGTGGCTAATCCGCGACGAGCTCCCGCACCATCGGGATCACCTTCGTGCCGTAGAGCTCGATGCTCTTCATCAGCCGCTCGTGCGCAAGATCGCCTGTGGATACCTTGAGGTGGAATCGCTTCGCCCCCAGAGCCTTCACGCCGGCGGCGATCTTCCGCGCCACCGTCTCCGGGGAGCCCACGGCGGCGGAGCCGCCTGACACCTCCTGCTCGAAGTGAGCCCGGGTCATCCCGCCCCAACCGCGCTCGCCACCAATGCGGGCGTGCTGGTTCAGATAGGGCTCGAAGAACTCGTCCTTGGCTTGCTCGTCGGTCTCGGCCACGTGGCCGTAGGAGTGGTAGGCCACCGGCTGCGCAGGCAGTCCGTACTGTTCGAGGGCGCGACGGTGCAGGTCCGCGTAGGGCGCGAACCGCGCCACCGGGCCGCCGATGATCGCAAGGAACAGCGGCAGGCCGTGCCGCGCCGTCCGAACCACCGAGTTGGGGCTGCCACCCACGGCCACCCAGGTGGTGAGCTTCCCGCTCTCGATCGGCGGATAGATGGTTGCGCCGTTGAGCTTCTGGGTGTGCACCCCGCTCCACGAGACGGGCTTGCCGTTGTTGTTACGGAGCTTCACGAACAGCTCGAGCTTCTCCTCGAACAGCGCCTCATAGTCCGCGAGGTCGAAGCCGAACAGCGGGAAGGACTCCGTGAAGCTCCCCCGGCCCAGCACCACCTCGGCGCGGCCGTTCGAGAGGGCATCCAGCGTGGAGAAGCGCTCGTACACTCGCACCGGGTCATCAGAGGAGAGGACCGTGACCGCGCTCGAGAGGCGGATGCTCTGCGTGCGTGTGGCGATTCCGGCGGCCACCATCTCCGGGGAGGAGATCGCGAAGTCGTCCCGGTGGTGCTCCCCGATCCCGATCGAGTGCACGCCCACCTCGTCCGCGAGCACCGCCTGCTCCACCACGTTGCGGATGGATTGGGCGTGGCTCACGCGGTTGCCCTCGAGGTCCAGGGTCACGTCCCCGAACGTGTCGATCCCGAACTCGAGCTCGGCGGGGTCGTAGACGGGGAGATCGGCGGGCGTGGGCGCAGAGGTGGCGGACATGAAGCCATCATCCCCCGCGATGGTTGAACCGTCAACTACCCAGCCCCGCCCACGCCAACAAGGAGGTGTGAAGCCTTAAGGAGCGACTACGCTACCCAACCCTTCACACCTTCCCGAGGGCGGGGCAGAGATCAGAGGGCAGCTCGCGCCTCGCAGATTGCAGGGCAGGGCAGAGCATCTCGCAGAGATCAGAGGGCAGCTCGCGCCTCGCAGATTGCAGAGCAGGGCAGAGCAGAGAGCCGCTCACGCCCCGCAGAGACCAGCTCGCGCCTCGCAGAGAGCCGCTCCCGCTCGCACAGAGCCCAGAAACAGCAGAGGCGCACATCCAGCGGAAGCCTCCGCCGGACGTGCGCCCTCACCGAGCATCGCGCTACTTGGAGACGAGCTCCACCGCGCCCTGGTCATCAGCGGTACGCATGGAGAGGCGGTCGCCCTCCAGCGTGTAGGTGGCGGCGGACTCAAGTGCTGCAACGAACGCCACCTCCTGCTCCATGACGCCCTCCGGCTCATCGCAAGCCATCATCGTGGTGCCGAAGTCCGTGAAGCTGATCGCTCCGCCCTCCGCCGAGAACCCGCCCACGACCGAGTTGCAGCCGGCGTTGCCGGAGATCGCGCCATCCTCGTCGAAGCTCACCTCGAGCGTGGTGCCCTCCAGGACGCTGACCACGGCGGACTGGCCATCGTTGTAGGCGGTCACGGTCCACGAGGTGCCGGCGAGGTCCTGCGCCTGGGCGGCAAACGCGGCGATCTCGGTGCCGCCCTCGTCCGCCAGGGTCATCGTCTCCGCAGTGGCAGTGAAACTGCTGGCTGCGAGGAGTGCCTCGAAGTAGGCGGACTCCACGGCCATGGTGTCCTCATCGCACGCCATCATGGTGGATGCCGGCGGCGTGAACGTGATGGAATCGCCCTCAACCTCCGCCGATGCGTTGTACCTGTTGCAGCCTCCGCTGCCCGCCACGGATCCATCCTCGCCGAACGCCGCGGTCACGCTGACGTCCACCGGTTCACCGTTGAGCTCGGACAGCACCAAATGGGTGCCCGCCAGATCGATCGCCTCGGACGCAGGAGCGGGCGTGGTCTCTTCCTCGGCGGATCCTGCCCCGCAGGACGTCACGAACAGCCCCGTTGCCAGCGCCGTCATCATCACCACCGTCACCTTGGATACCC
>JAAZBW010000079.1 GCA_012513625.1 Actinomycetales bacterium
GGCCGCAAGGATCACGAGCGCAAGGACGCCGGCCACTAGCACCACGGCCGCCAGGATTCCCGGCGCCAGCGTTAGCGGGCCGGACGGCCGCATAGGGTGGATCCATGACCCAGAAGCCGCTCGCTGCCGCCACCACACTCGTCCACGCGGGCCGTCCGCCGCGCGGGCCGGGGATGCCCGTGAACACCCCGGTTCACCTGCAGTCCATCCAGTACTCCGCAGACAGTCCGGGACCTGGGGATTCCTTCTACGGCCGCTACGGCAACCCCTCCTGGGACGGCCTCGAAGAGGTGCTCGGCAGGCTTGAGGGAGCCGAGGTTCCCGCCGTGGCGTTCTCCTCCGGCATGGCGGCGATCTCTGCCGCGCTGACCGCGCTCCTGCCGCCGGGCGGCACGGTGGTGCTCCCGCGCCACGCCTACCTCTCCACGATCGCCATGGCGCTCGACCTTGCACAGAAGCAGGGGGTGAGCGTGGTGCAGGTGGACATCGCGGACACGGCGGCCGTGGTGGCCGAGCTGGATGGCGCCGCGCTGCTGTGGATCGAATCCCCCACGAACCCCATGCTCGAGGTGGCGGACCTTCCCGCCCTCGTGCAGGCCGCCCACGCCGCCGGGGCGAAGGTGGTGGCGGACAACACGTTCGCCACCCCGCTCGTGATGCAGCCGCTCACCCACGGGGTGGACGCGGTGGTGCACTCGGTGACCAAGTACCTGGCGGGCCATTCGGACGTGGTGATCGGCGCCGTCGTGACGCGGGACGACCAGCTCCGGCAGACGATCCTCGCCCACCGGACCCTCTACGGAGCGATCCCGGGGCCGATGGAGGCGTACCTGGCGCTGCGCGGCATGCGCACGCTCGCGCTCCGTGTGGAGCGCTCCCAGGAGAGTGCGGCGGAACTGGCGCGGCGGCTCGCCGAGCACCCCGCCGTCCGCGAGGTGCGCCACCCCTCCCTGCCGGGCGATCCTGGCCACGAGCGAGCCCGCGCGCAGATGAGTGGTTTCGGCAGCATCCTCGGCATCCGGGTGAGGGGCGGGGCGGAGGCGGCGGACGCCGTGGTGCAGCGGACGTCCCTCTGGCTGCCGGCCACCTCGCTGGGCGGGGTGGAGTCGAGCCTCGAGCGGCGCCGCCGGCTCGGAGCGGAGACGACCACGGTGCCGGTGGACTACATCCGCCTCTCGGTGGGAATCGAGGACGTGGAGGACCTCTGGACCGATCTGGAGGCCGCCCTCGGCGCGTAACATGGCCGTTGAGGAGGTGGCCCCAATGGCGGAGAAGCGGCCCCCGGGTGTGGCAGTCGGTGTACCGGAGCGGGTGGCGCCGAGCGCACTGCGTGTTCTCGCACCCAACCCGTCACCGATGACGCTCGGTGGCACCAATTCGTACCTCCTGTTCGGGGCGAGCGGCGCGGACGCGCTGATCGTGGACCCGGGCCCGGCGGACGAGGCGCACATCCAACTGCTTGTGCGCACGGCGCGCGCCCACGGGGCCCGGATCGCGGCCACGGTCCTCAGCCATCACCACGTGGACCACTCGGAGGCGGTGCCCGGTGTGGTGGAGTTGACGGAGGCGCCGGTACTCACGTTCGCGGAGCTCCCGGACGGCGCGGAACTGCCTCTCTCCGGAGTGGGCGCGCGCGTGCTGCACACGCCGGGGCACACTGCGGACTCGATCTCCATCCTCCTGCCGCGTGACGGCGTGCTCCTCACGGGAGACCACATCCTCGGCACCGGCACCACCGTGGTGCTGCACCCGGACGGCCACCTCGGCACCTACCTCGATTCCCTCGAACTGGTGCACCAGCTCGCCCACGAGGGCGCGGTCACGCGGCTGCTGCCGGGCCACGGCCCGATGGTGGAGGACCCGATCCCGTGGGTGGAGCACTACCAGTCCCACCGGTTCGACCGCCTCGCGGATGTCCGCGCTGCTCTCGAGGATGGGATCACCGCGCCGGAGGAGATCGCCGCGCGCATCTACCCGCACCTGGATGGACTGCGCGGCTGGGCCGGAGGGAAGATCGTGGAGGCGCAAATGCTCTACGTGCAGGAGAACCCGGATCCGGAGGCGGACGAGCACGCGATCCCGTACCACGGCCACTGCACGGATCCCACGCACGGCCACCTCGA
>JAAZBW010000080.1 GCA_012513625.1 Actinomycetales bacterium
ACTCCCGGTCGGCCACCTCGAGGTCCACGCCGTGCAGCACGTCGATCGCTCCGCCGTCGACCGGAAAGCTCTTCCGGATGCCGGTGGCGGCGAGCAGTGCGGAGTGCTCGAGGACGCCGGGCCGTCCCGTGTGCGTGTGGAGGGCCATCGGGGCGAGGGGGGCGGTGGGAGTGGGCATCGAACTAGTCCTTCAGCAGAGTCGAGACAGGAGTGCGGGAGTCCTGCCGGGTGCTCGCGATAGTGGCGAGACCCACCACGAGCAGCAGGGCGAGGGGGGTGGCGAGGTAGGCCAGGAGGGGCTGGGCGACGAGGTCGAGTTGCGACAGCCCGATCGCGGAGAGGAGCACACTCGCGAGGCTTCCTCCTGCGGTGTTGGCGAGGAGCGTGCCGAATACGACCCCCACCACCAGTACCACCAGCGCGCGCACCACGTACTGCCGCTGAATGTGGGAATCGCGGAAGCCGAGGGCGCGCATGACGGCGACCGGGAACACGTCCCGTGCGATCAGCATCCGCATGAACAGCGCCGTGATGAGGCCGGCCACCGCCAGTCCGATCACGAGGGCGTAGATGGAGGCACGCGCAAGGGAGTCGATCGTGCCGCCCAGCGTCGCGTCCACGTACGCGGGGACGGAGCTCACCTTCAGATCGGGATGGTCGGCAGCGTACGAGGCGATCGTCGCCTCCACCTCCGTTCCCGGCGCGAAATCGGCATACAGGGTGGCCCACATGAGGTCGGCACTGGTGTGCGGTTCCACCATCTTGGCGGTGCGTCCGCCGTTTGTGACGTCCTGGTAGATCCCGGTGACAGCGAGCTCCAATGCGCCTGCCGCGTCAGAGGCCACCACGGGCGTCACGTCCAGTTGGTCACCCAGCCCCTTTCCCAGAACGTCCGCCTGCAGGCGTGACAGCCCGATCTCTCCCGGCCCCGAGGGCGCGCGGCCGTCCATGTAGGTCAGGGGGAAGGCCGCCAGGTCCCCGGACTCGATCTTGAGGGTGGTGGGCGCACCGTCCGCGTCGTCGGTCGTGTACGACGCAGTCGCCAGGGACGCGTGGCGGGCCACCAGGGGATCGCCGGCCAGCGCCTGCCCCACCTCCGCCGCACGCGCAGGATCAGCGGGCTGCTGCACGTCGATGCGCATATCGCTCACGCCGGCCCCCATGTAGGTGATGAAGTTGGGGGCCGTCACGGTGGTGTGGAGATTCTGCGGGACCACGAGGATGAACGCGGTGAGCGTGTAGACCACGAGCGGCACGGCGTACAGTCCCGCGCGCCCTCGCAGGTCTCGGAGTCCGAGGCGCACGTTGACTCCGGGGCGATCGCCGACCGCGGAGAGCGTCCGCGACGGCCGGGCGGGGTGGCGTTGGGGCGCCGTGCCGGTGCGGACGGCCTGCACGGGGGCCACGCGCTCGAGCCGGCGGAGGGTCACCCGGACCGCGAGCGCCACGGTCGCCACCACGAGGACGCATAGGGTGAGACCGATCAAGAGTGAGGGCACGGTCCGGCCCGCGGGCCCCATGTAGAGCCGCACATTCCGCAGCAGGATCTGACTGAGGCCCCACGAAGTCGCGAAGCCGACCGCCGCCCCGGCCACCGCCATCGCAAGGTAGCGGTGTAGGTAGAGCCTCCTCAGGTCCCGGCTGCGCACGCCCACGGCCTTCATTACCCCGATTTCGCCGTAGTCCTGCTCAATAGTGGTCAGCAGGGTGAAGCGCACGCACAGCAGGGCGATCGCCACGAGGAGCACGGTGACCAGGATGACGATCGCGGCGGTGATCCCCTCGGAGAGGGAGTTGATCAGGCGGAACAGGGTCCAGGACAACGTCGGACCATTGGCCTCCAGGCCGGCAGATCGATAGGCCGTCTCGAATGGCCCCACCGCTCCGGCGTCGGTCAGCCGGAACTGGATGAGGTACTCGATGCTGCCGGCCTCTCCGAGCGTCGATCCCAGCCTGTCGAGGTCCTCCTCCGCCACGAGGAGACGCTTGGAGGAGGCGTACGAGGAGTTCATCTGGGAGTCGCGCAGGAACCCGGCCACGGCGAACTCCGCCGTCTCACCCGGGCCCGTGACGGTGAGCATCTCCCCGATCGCAAGGTCCAGCGACTCGCGGTAGTACAGCGGCAGCCACACGGTGCCGGGCGCCGGGTCGATGATCTGGCCGCTCGTATCGAGGAGGTGGTCGAACTCGCGGTTCTGCGCGACGAAGGAGTTGTCCTGCAGCCCTGCCGCGAGGGTGGTGTCCGTCCCCTCGCCTATTACGCGGATGGCGGCGCCGTCCACGTTGAGCATGGGTACGACCGCGTACTCCTCCACGAGCGGATTTCCCGCGCTGAACGCCGCCATCCGCTGCTCATCAACGGGGCCCGCGTGCATCTGGAGGAAGTGGGGCGTCCTCGCCTGTTCCATCAGGGAGGCGGCGGCGCCGGTGGACGTCACGACGAGCGCAGCCGCAGAGG
>JAAZBW010000081.1 GCA_012513625.1 Actinomycetales bacterium
CGTGGGCGAGTGCGCGGCCGTGTGCCCGAAGGAGATCCCACTCGACGTGATCTCGCAACTGAACGCGGACCTCTCCCGCTCCTGGCGCCGCGGCGGCTGAGGCCTGCAGACCTGTCGCCGACCGGGTACCCCACACAGTCGGCGGCGGTGGGCGCTCCTCCCGCGGTCGCGTCTGTGCGGCAGAGCCGGTGTGCCGGATCCCACGGAGAGTGGGCCGCCAGATGTCCTTGAACCGACGCGGGATGCATCCCTAGTCTCGACCATGACCTTGGTCCTACTCCCGTGACTGGAGGTGTCCAGTGACCCTGATGGCTGGAAACACCGCCGTACGCGGCCTCCCCGCGATCGATGAGATCACCGCACGCCGGGCCGTGTTCGTCACCGGTCGGCGCGAGGTCACCCTCTCGGCCGCACTCGCACAGTTCCTCGCCACCGCGGAGTTCGAACGCCTTCGACCGGTCCTCGTGACCGGGCCCGGTGCCGCGATCGGGCCGTTCGTCAACTGGGAGATGCGGCGCCTCGGCGGGTCCTGGGTGGTGCAGTACCCCGACGGATCCCTGCTCGACGCACTGCGGGGGCGCCCGCTCCTGACCCTCGATGAGCTTGATGACCCGCGCGTGGTGGCCGCCCGCGAGCCGGTGCCACTCTCGGACCACACCGACGCATCCCCTGTGGCGGTGATGGCAGTGGAACTACTCACCGCACACCGGCCCACCGCCGAGCTCGTGGTGGGCGAGGGCCCCGAAGCGGTACTCGACGGGCTCGCCCTCGACGGCCCGGACGTCTGGGGCTCCACAGAGCCCCTCACCCTGCGCTGGGACCGGGGAGAGCTCACCCGCACGGCGCGCACCCAGATGCCGGTGAGTTCCACATTCCGCGCAGCGAGTCCCGGCGGAGCCCGTGCCACGCTGCGCTTCGAGCACAACCCGGAGGTGCTCCTCGAACGCCTCACCATGATGATCCCCCTCGAGCCCTACGCGAAGGCCGCCCCCGGCTTCTCCGCGCGGGCCGAGGACCTGCTCGAGGAACTGCACGAACGTCACGCGGTGGTCACCGGCACGATCTCGCTCATCGATGGCGACGCGGGGGGCCGTCTCGAGCTCCGCCGTCGACGGCCCGAGGTACCCCAGGCCGTACTGGTGGGCTCCTGGGGACTCCACCAGGCCGGTGTGGACCCCGGCGCCCTCGAAGGACACCCCGGGGTACGCGTCCTCGGCGGACGGTGGGCGCCAGCGCTCCTCGCGAGCTTCGACTCAGCCCATGGCGCCCCGTGGCGCCAGTTCCAGGAGCTGTCCCGTGCCGCCGGACTCGACGGAATCCTGCGGTCCTTCGGAATCGGGGGTGAGGCACAGTGAGCCGAGAACTGGTGATCCTGGCGGAGGGGGAGCCGAGCCCGGAGGATTGGACTGCCGCCGCCACGCCCCTGATCGGCGGCGGTGACGTGGTCCGGTTCGCGGGAGACCTGCGGCACATGGTGGACCTCGAGGGGAACACGGTGGTCTCGTGGTGGCCCGCCCGCACGCTCGACGCGCGGCGGGAGGTAGTCGCCGAGCTGGGCGAGGACGCCCGCACCGTCCGTGTCTGGGTCGACGTCAGCCTGCCGCACACCGAAAATCCCATCGGGCTGCAGGTGGCCCGCGCCGTGACCGCGCGGGTGGCCGGAACCCTGATCGAGAGGACCTGACGGATGGCGATCAACGGCTGGGAGGTGACCCCCGCGGCGGTCGAGGTGGTGCTGAACCGCGTGCAGGAGGAGGCGACCCACATCTCCGGAGCGATCAGTGACAACGTGTTTGCCGAACTGTCCGAGGACCTCATCACCGAATCCGGCGGTGCTCCGGTCAACGGCATCACCGGTCAGGTCCCCATGGCGATCAACAACCTCATGAGCGACCAGGCGGGCGACCTGCGCGCGATCTTCGACCGCATCTC
>JAAZBW010000082.1 GCA_012513625.1 Actinomycetales bacterium
CCCGCCCCGTGCCTCGGCGGCTCCAGCCCCGCCCCGTGCCTCGGCGGCTCCAGCCCCGCCCCGTGCCTCGGCGGCTCCAGCCCCGCCCGCGCAGATGGCAACTGAGAAACCTGACTGTTGCCACCGAATGATGCACGTCGGGGGCCAAAATCTTGCATCAGTCGATGGCAACTGCCGTTGTCGTGGGGGGACCGCGAGCGGGATGCCCCTCACGGCGGGTGGGGTGGTCACGCGGGGGTGGGGCGGCGAAGGGGGTGGGGGTTCCGTGAGGGTGGGGGCTACGCGGTGGGGTGCCTATGCGGGGGTGGGGTCCGTCGTCGGGACGCCGTAGGAGGGCTCGCGGGCCTTCAGGAACGCGACCAGGCGGTAGGTGACTGGCAGCAGTGCCACCTCCACGAGCACCTTGTAGAGGTAGCCCACCACCACGTAGTTCCAGAACTGGCCCATCGTGACGATCCCGATCGCGCCCGCGGCGATCGAGCAGAAGACGAGAGTGTCCGCGGCCTCGCCCACAAGGGTCGAGCCAAGCAGCCTCGCCCAGAGGTGGCGTTCGCGCGTGCGCCGCTTGATCGCCACAAGCGTGAGGGCGTTCAGCAGCTGCCCGGCTAGGTAGCCGAGGAGGGAGGCGAGCAGGATCCGCGGCACCACGCCGAGCACCGCTTCGAAGGCGGCCTGGTTCTCGTATCCCGGGGCGCCGGGGGAGATCATGACGAGCCAGAAGATCACTGCCGCCACGAGGGAAGCCGCGAAACCGAGCAGGATCGCACGCCGGGTGGCGCGGAAGCCGTAAACCTCGGCGAGCGCGTCGCCGAGCACGTAGGTGAGGGGGAAGAGGAATACGCCCCCGTCCGTGAGGAGGGGGCCGAACTGGATTCCCTTCGTGGCGGCGATGTTGGAGACGAGGAGCAGGCACACAAACGCCGCCACGATGGTGGCGTAGTAGGGCCGGCCGGTCTCGGCGAACGCCGGCGGCGCCGGTTGTGACGGCTGCTCCGTTGCGCTGGTTTCTCCCACTGGGCTATCCAATCAAATGATGGCCGCGCTGAGCGGGCGGGGCCCGCGCGGTCCGGCAGGGAGAACCCCGGTATCCTGAGGGTTTAGGAGGCCGAGACATGGTGGGCGAACAGCGGGCGCGGGGGCCACTGCCGAGTGCGGAGATGGTCGGGCGTGCCGCAAACCTGACCCGGCAGCAGCGCCGCATCCTCGAGGAACTGCACGCCAAGCCCACCGGGCTGACTGTGAAGGAGATCTCCGGTTCCCTCGGCCTGCATCCCAACACCATTCGGGGCCACATGGATGTGTTGAAGGACCTCGGCCTCGTCAACGTGATCTCTCGCCCCAGTGTGGGGCCCGGCCGCCCCTCGAGCGTCTACATGGCGCAGTCCGCGCTCCCGGGACGCCCCACCGCCCACCTCGCCGGGCTTGTGCGGGTGGCGGTGGCCTCGATGGAGCCCGAGCCCACCGCAGAGAAGGCGCGGCAACTGGGGCGCCGCTGGGCGGAGTCTTTGATCGAGTACGGCACCCTGCCCACCGGGGGTGGAGTGGTGGAGACCACCACGGCCCTCATGGCGGAGATGGGTTTCGCCCCGGTGACCCAGGGCGCCACGATGCGCCTCTTCCGGTGTCCCCTCATCGCGCCGGACGGGACTATCCCCCGGGTGGTGTGCGAGGTGCACAGCGGCATGATCGACGTTGTTGCGGAACACAGCACTGACGCGGAGGGCCGTCGGCTCCTCGGCGTGGTCCACCCGATGGACGCGCCCGGATCCTGTTCCGTGCAGTTCACCTCTACCGCACCGGCCGCAACCGGCGGGGAAACCGCCGGCGGAGATCCCGCCGTGGATGAGCCGGCCGCCGCCTCAGCTGCCGCCTCCGACGGGACGGGACCTCCGCCGTCGGGGATCTAGAGGCGGGTGAAGCGAAGCCGCCAGGTGGTCTCACGCTCCAGGTACTCCACGCTGACCGCGTCCCCCTCGCGCTCGCGCAACTGGTTGAGCAGCGGGAGGGGGTCGTGCCCGGCGTCGAGGATCATGCTGGCGCCCGGGGCGAGCTGGCCGATCGCACCGAAGATGGCGCCGTGCCGGAGGGCGTGTGGGATGTCTCCCGCCACGAGCACGGGCTCGCCGCCATGGTGGCCGCAGGCGCAGCCGGAGGTGCCGGAGGGGTTGGTCAAGAGGTTCTCAGTCATGGGACAATATTAGTACAGAATTTCCCGTACTAAATAGGAGGACCCGCGTGGCCGTCCCACTGATCCAGCGAGGTGGCACCCGGCTCGCGGTGATGGCCCTCGGCGGCGTCTCGCTGATCGGGGGCCTCGGGGCCGCCCTCGCGCTGGTGGGGATCCCCATTGCCGACGGCGCTTCTCGCCTCGCGTCCGTCCACGGGCCTCTCATGGTGATCGGTTTCGTCACCACGCTGATCGCCCTGGAACGGGCGGTCTCGCTCCGGAAGCCGTGGGCGTTCGCGGCGCCCGCGTGCACCGGGCTGGGCGGGATCCTGCTGCTCACTCCCGTGCCGGTGGCCGCAGCACTTGCGGTCCAGTGCGTGGGGCTCGCGGTGCTGGTGGCGGTGTACTCGCGGCTGTGGGACCGCGCTCCCTCTGTGCCCGTGGGGGTGCAGTGGCTGGGCGCGGTGCTCGGGCTCGGGGCCGGGCTGCTGTGGCTCGGCGGTGTGGGGACCCCGGCGGTGCTGCCGTGGATCGCCGGCTACCTGGTGCTGACCATTGCGGGAGAGCGGCTCGAGCTGTCACACGTGAGTTCGCCGCCGCCCTCCGCGGAGAGGTGGCTGCTGGGGCTCGCGGCGCTGTTGGCGCTGGCGGCGCCCCTCTCGCTGGTGGTGCCGTCCGGCGGCAGTGAGCTGGTGGCCGTGGGGCTGCTCGGGGTGGCGGCGTGGCTCTTCCGCTTCGATGTGGCGAAGACCCTCGTGCGCGGCACGGGCCTGCCGCGGTTCGCGGCGGCCAACATGCTCGCCGCCGCAGTGTGGCTCGCGGTTGCCGGGCTGATCTGGCTGGTGACCGGTCCGCTCAATGGCGCCATCACGTATGACGCGGTGGTGCACTCGATCACGCTCGGGTACGCGATGTCCATGATCTTCGGACACGCACCCATCATCTTCCCGGCCGTGCTCCGCCGGCCGCTTCCCTACCACCCGGTCTTCTGGGTGCCGTCCGTGCTCCTGCACCTGAGCCTCGTGGTCCGGGTGTCCTCGGAGCTGCGCGCGTGGGGGGTGGCCTGGCAGGCGGCGGGCGTGCTGGGGGTGCTCGCGATCGTGGTGTTCGCCCTCACCGTGATCTCGCGTGTGCTGATCGCGGGCCGAGAGGCGCAGGCGCGGAACGAGGAGAGGCGGGCCCGGATCGCGGCCCGCGCGGCGCGTGAGGAGACTGGGGTGCAGGACCGGGCCGAGGTGCCGGAGCACGCCGCGGCGCCGGATCCGGATCCCTCGCACGAGGAGCAGAACAACCACGAGGGGAGCCGGGCATGACCACCCTCGGATCACGGGCGGGATGGCATCGCGCCACCGGTGCCCTCGTCATCTCGTGGCTGGTGGCGGCGGCACTCGCGGTGAGCTTCCACCGCTTCCTCCCCGAGCAGGGCTGGCTCATGGTGCACCTCACCATGCTCGGCGCCGTCTCGAACGCCCTGCTCGTGTGGACCCAGCACTTCACGCGTGCGATCACGCGGAGTTCCGCCTCTGCCGGACGCGGGGGAGAGGTGACGCGGCTCGTGGTGTTCAACATCTCGGCGCTCGGGGTGGTGATCGGCATGGTCACGACCACGAGCCTGCTCACCCTCGCCGGCGCGATCGGCGCGGGCGCCGTGTCCGCCTGGCACGCCGCGAGTCTCGCCCAGACCGTGCGCACGTCCCTCCCCGGCCGGCTGCGGGCACCGGCGCGCTACTACATCGCTGCCGCCGCGCTGCTGCCCCCGGGGGTTCTGCTCGGCTGGTGGACTTCCACCGCCCCCGAGGGGGTCACCGCTTACGTGCTCTCCGCCCACGTGGCGGTCAATGTGCTCGGCTGGGTGGGGCTGCCGATCCTCGGCACCCTCATCACGCTGTGGCCCACCGTGCTGCACGTCCGTATGGACGAATCCACCGAATCCCGCGCCCGCACCGTCCTTCCGGTGCTGGTGGGCGCGGTCCTGATCGTGGCCCTGGGCTCGCTCATTCCGCTGCTCGCAGGCGAGTCCGGGGCCACACCCTCCCGCATCCTCCAGGCACTCGGACTGCTCGGGTTCGTGGGCGCCGGCCTCTGGTTGCTGCAACCCGCGGCCGCCGTGACCGTGCGGGGGAAGGTGGGCGACTTCCCCTCCCTCTCCCTCGCCTCCGGAGCCGCCTGGCTGCTCGGCACCCTCGCGTTTGCGGGTCTCTGGGTGGCGACGACGGGTGTTCCGTTCTCACGTGCCGTTTCCAGCCTTGTGATCCCGCTGGTGGGCGGTGGCGTGGTGCAGGTGCTGCTGGGTGCGCTCGGTTACCTGTTGCCCGTGATGGCGGGCGGTGGTCCGAGCGTGCTGCGTGGCCGGATCGCCGTGGTGGACCGCGGCGCCACCTGGCGCGTGGTGGCCGTGAATGCAGCACTCCTCTTCTATGTACTGCCGGCCAGCTCGCTCGTCATGGTGACCACCTCACTCATGGCGCTCGGCGTGGCGATCGTGAGCGGGGTGCGGATCGCGCTCGCGATGTTCCGCACCCCAGAGCCGATCACCTACGCGGAGTCAGCTTCGCAGCCGAGCGCCGATGCGCCCGCAGCGGGTGAGAATAAACCTTCGCCACACAGTCGGCGGGAGGAGTCGGTACTTTCGCCACACAGTCGGCGGGAGGAGTCGGTGCTTTCGCCACACAGTCGGCGGAGGGGGGACGTGGGGCGAGGGCTGGGGGAGCGGTCCGGCGGCATCGTGGCGGGCCTGACCGTTGCCCTGCTCGCGGTGGTGGGAGGAGTGGCCGGAGACCCGGCTGCGGCCGGAGTTGTGGGCCCGCTCGGCGGCCAGATCGTGGCGGGCGCCAGCCCGTCCGTCCCCGCCTCCGGCGCCGGCCCGTCCGTCCCCGCCTCGAGCGAGGTCACCCGCGTGGACGTGCAGGTTGAGGGTATGCGGTTTGTGCCGGACTCCATCCAGGTACCCGCCGGGAGTGCGCTCGAAATC
>JAAZBW010000083.1 GCA_012513625.1 Actinomycetales bacterium
AGCGCCACGCCACCTTCCACGACCGCCTCACCGGCGCGGAGTGGACGCCGCTGACGTACCTGTCGGCGGACCAGGCGAAGTTCTGGGTGTACGACTCCTCGCTGAGCGAGTACGCGGTGCTGGCGTTCGAGTACGGCTACTCGGTGGAGCGGCCGGACGCGTTGGTGCTGTGGGAGGCGCAGTTCGGCGACTTCGTCAACGGTGCCCAGACGGTGATCGACGAGTTCATCTCGTCGGCGCAGGCGAAGTGGGGCCAGTCGAGCTCTGTGGTGCTCCTGCTCCCCCACGGGTACGAGGGACAGGGGCCGGACCACTCCTCGGCACGCATCGAGCGGTTCCTGCAGCTGTGCGCCGAGGACAACATGATCGTGGCCCAGCCGTCCACGCCGGCAAGCCACTTCCACCTGCTGCGCCAGCATGCCTTCCGCCGCCCGCGGAAGCCGCTGGTGGTCTTCAGTCCCAAGCAGCTGCTCCGGCTACGGGCCGCCACCTCGCAGCTCGAGGACTTCACCACCGGCGAGTTCCGTCCCGTGCAGGACGACGTGCTCGGTGCCCGTCCGGTGCGTCGCGTTCTCCTCTGCTCCGGTCGCGTCTACTACGACCTGCTCGCCCGCCGTGAGAAGTCCGGCGCCGATGACGTGGCGATCGTCCGCTTCGAGCAGCTCTACCCGCTGGACGAGGGGGCGATCCGTGCGGTGCTCGCGGGCTTCGGGGACGCCGAGCTCGTCTGGGTGCAGGATGAGCCGCAGAACCAGGGCCCGTGGCCCTTCCTCGCGCTCCACCTTCCGGAACTGCTGGACCGGCAGGTCCGAGTGGTCTCCCGCCCGGCGGCTGCCTCTCCGTCCACGGGTTCGGCGAAGCGCCACCAGGCGGAGTTGGAGGCCATCATGACGGGGGCCTTCGAGTGACCCGGAGCCTCGTGGTCCTCGGCGACTCGCTCGCCTCCGGCTACGGCGATGCGCGCCGCCTCGGATGGCTGGGCCGCGTCCTCGCCCGCTCCACCACCCCTGAGGCGGATTTCGTGGCGGTACTTCCCGTGCCGCGTGAGACGACGACGCAGCTTGCCTCCCGTTGGCAGGCGGAAGCCTCGCGGCGCTGGGCCGGGGCGGAGGAGCGGCGGCTGCTGCTCGCGCCAGGCGGATGGGACGCAATCACGGGCGTCTCGCTCGCGCGTACACGGTTGAACCTCGCCAACATCCTGGACGAGGCGCTCACGCAGCGTCTCTCCGTGTTCTTCGTGGGCCCGGCACCCACTCTCCGGGAGGACGACGACACCGTGGCGGCCCTGGACGGCGCCTGCTACGACGTGTGTGAGCGGCGCGGCGTCCCGTATGCCGCGCTCTACGCCTCATTGAAGGCAGACGACCGGTGGCACACAGACCTCGGCGCGGGAGACGGTGTGCACCCCAGCCAGATCGGCCACGGCATGATCGCCCACGTGGTGATGGCCCAGGGCTGGCACCACTGGTTCGGGAGCACCGAGGGGTACTCGGCGTAACCCTCGCCACGCGCGCTGGGCCATTGGGCCCACGATCTGTGGAATTCCGCCCCCATGATGAATGGACCGACCTCTGGGGGCGAAATGACCACGGCAACACCAAGTGCAGCGTCCGGGCTGTGTGCCCGCGCCGCGCTGTTGTCGAGCCTGCTCGCCCACCCCGTGGATGCCGGCACGCTCTGGCAGGTGCGGGATGAGCTTTTCGCCTCGCAGTGGCTGCGCGACACGCCGGAGGCGTCACGAGGGCTTGCCCTGCTCCGCGAGTCCGCCTCGGCCCGCGAGGGCGTGGAGCGGCTCGCCGGGGACTTCGATCGTCTCTTCGTGGGTGCGGGGGCTCGCGTGGTGCCCCGCGAGTCGCACTACCGGTCAGCCATGACGGGCGGGATGTTGGAGGGCGTGTACTCGGAGCTGGGATTCACTGCGCCTCAGGCGCTGCCCGGCGATCACCTTGCCTCCGAGCTGGGCTTCTTCTCTCAGCTGACGGTGCTCACTCCGGCGCCCGAGCAGCACCTCGCCAACTTCGCTCGGGATCATTTGCGCCCGTGGGCGGCCGAGTGCTTTGCGGAGATCTCTCTGACCGCGGCCACGCTGTTCTACCAAGGCGTGGGCGCGATCGGCATGGACTTCGTGGAGTCCCTCCGAACCCGCTAGTCCGGAGGCATGCGAAAGGCCGCCCCCTTGCGGGAGCGGCCTTCTCGATTCTCAGGCGTTGGGACGCTTGCCGTGGTTGGCGGCGTTGCTCCGACGCGACTTGCGCTTACGGCCACGCTTGCTCATGTTCACTCCTTCCGGCGCCTCGCGGCGCGGACGATCAGACACCCTATCCTAGCGGCTCCGAATCCACGGCCCGCACCGGGGAACGTGGGATCGGACTCACACCTACGGGGTGGTTCGCGGGCTGAAGGCCGGCATACCGCCGCCGAGCCGCAGCACGGTCAGCTGGGCGTGGACCCGCATCCGCAGCGTCTCCGGGGCGTTCTCCACGCAGGAACGGCGCAGGATCGCCCGGATGTGTTCCTCGGCCTCGGCGTGCCTGGTGCAGTCCGGACACCCGGCCACGTGGGCGCGGAGGGTTGCCTCCTCGCCTGCCTCGAGTTCCGCGTCGAAGAGGGCGAACAGCCGGGAGACGAAGTCGTTGCAGTCGCAGTCCTTCATGCCCCAATCCCCCTCTCCCGTGCGTACTCTGCGAGGGATTCGCGCAACAGGTTCCGGCCGCGGTGCAGACGGGACATCACGGTGCCGAGGGGGGTTCCCATGATCTCGGCGAGCTCCTTGTAGCTGAACCCCTCCACGTCCGCGAGGTAGACGGCGATCCGGAAGTCCTCCGGCAGCGCGGCGAGCGCATCCTTCACCGTGGAATCGGGGAGGGCATCGAGCGCCTCGGTTTCCGCGGAGCGCAGCCCCACGGGCGAGTGGTTGGCAGCCTCGGCGAGCTGCCAGTCCTCCACCTGCTCATCGTCCGTGCGGCGGGGCTCCCGTTGCGCCTTGCGATACTGGTTGATGTAGGTGTTCGTGAGGATCCGGTAGAGCCAGGCCTTCAGGTTGGTGCCCTGCCTGAACTGGTGGAAGGCCGCGAACGCCTTGGCGTACGCCTCCTGGACGAGGTCCTCGGCGTCTGCCGGGTTGCGGGTCATCCGCAGGGCGGCGCCATAGAGCTGATCGAGGAACGGCATCGCCTGCTCCTCAAAGAGGTCACGCGCGTCCACGGTGGCGACGGCGTCAGTGGTCTTTTCCATCGCCCCCGAGCCTAACGTGTCAAGCCACGCGAGGTCGCTCGGGGAGAGTGAGGGGATCTCTACGAGTACTTCGGTCACACCCATTTCAACATCGATGGCATGCAGCGCATTCCCATCGTGCCCACAGGACATTCCCAGACGACGTCCCACTCACCCTCGCGCCGCCCACCCTCGCTC
Source organism: Actinomycetales bacterium (assembly GCA_012513625.1). Taxonomy (GTDB): domain Bacteria; phylum Actinomycetota; class Actinomycetes; order Actinomycetales; family Actinomycetaceae; genus JAAZBW01. Next base: position 3,412 of record JAAZBW010000083.1, read on the forward strand.
CACCGGCACGAAGCCACTGGCGGAGCGTCCCAACGTGCGGTGGAATGAGTGTATGAACCTCCCCGCCCTCTTCGCCCGCCCCATGCTCGCGTCCTACTTCATCCTCGACGGCATCAGTTCCATGCTCAGGCCCCAGTCCCACGTGGAGAAGTTCGAGCGCGTGACTCCTCTCCTCGAGCGCTCCGGCCTCCCTCCGGTCCTCTCCTCCGACGCCACGATGCTCGCGCGCGTGGCGGGTGGAGTCTCCGCGGCCGCCGGGATTGCGCTCGCGCTCGGGAAGCAGCCTCGCGTGGCGGCCGGCACGCTCGCGTTGCTGAATATCCCCATCACCCTGATCAACAACCCGGTGTGGGAGAAGAGCTCCGAAGAACCGGCGGAGGACCGCTGGCGCGGGCTCCTCCGCGGCCTCGGCATCGGCGGCGGCCTGATCCTCGCGGCGACCGACCGCGGCGGAAGGCCCTCCCTCGGGTGGAGGGTCCAGAACACGCGTGACCACCGCGCGGACCTGCGGGATCAGAAGAGCGCCCTCATGGCCCGCTACGCCGGAAACTGAGTGGCCCGGGACATCGGGACGGACGATCCGCGGGTCCGGGTCCGGCCCGGTCGCGGCTCGCGGCCGCGCACCAAGATCCGCCCCGACTACTCGGACGCCGCCCGCGGTTTCGTCACCACCGTGGACCGGGGCCGTTACGGCGTGATTGCCGACGACGGTCCGCACCTGACCGCCGTGAAGGCCCGTGAGCTGGGCCGCGGCTCGATCGTGGTGGGTGACCGGGTTGGGATTGTGGGCGACCTCTCCGGCCGCACGGACACCCTCGCGCGGATCGCGGCCGTGGACGAGCGCAGCAGTGCCCTCACCCGCTCCGCGGAGGACGGCGATACAGAGGGCGTGGAGCGCGTTGTGGTGGCGAACGCGGACCAGCTCGTGGTGGTGGTGGCACTCGCGGACCCGCCCCCGCGGCCGCGCCTCGTGGACCGATTCCTCGTGGCCGCCTACGACGCCGGAATGCGCGCCATCCTCGTGCTCACGAAGGCGGACCTCGCGGAGCCGGAGGCATTCCTCGAGTCGTACCGCGGCGTGGACGTGGACGTGGTGACCGTCCGCCGGGGAGAGGGCCCGGGAGGCGCCGAGATCGTGGGCATCGAGGATGTGCGTGCGGTGCTGAACGGACACATCTCCGTTCTGGTGGGGCACTCGGGCGTGGGCAAGTCCACCCTCGTGAACGCGCTCGTCCCCGGGGCGGGCCGGGCGACGGGGGGCGTGAACGTGGTGACCGGGCGCGGACGGCACACCTCGTCCTCCGCCATCGCACTCGAGCTACCGGAGGGCGGCTGGGTGATCGACACCCCCGGCGTGCGTTCGTTCGGCCTCGCACATGTGGAGCCGGACGATCTACTGCGCGGGTTCGGCGACCTGGCCACTGCCGCCGAGGAATGCCCCCGCGGATGCAGCCACGCACTCAACTCCCCGGACTGCGCGCTGGATGAGTGGGTGGCCGCCGCCGAGGGCGCGGAGGCGAACTACCGCACGGCCCGCCTCGATTCCTACCGCCGCCTGCTCGTCGCCCGCCACAGCTCGGACTGACTGCCGTCCTCCACGCGCGGGGGGTGGGGCTCTCTTAAGGTCTACTCCCAGCTCTCTTGCTGCCGTCCTCCACGCGGGGGGGGTGGACGGACGAACGGGAGGCACGCCGTCGCGGGATGGACGGCCCAACGGGAGGCACGCCGTCGCGGGAGGGACGGACCAACGGGAGGCACGCCGTCTCCCCTACGCCCCGCCCGGCCTGCACCGCCGGAAGCGATCGCGCCGGTACCGTGGGCCGATGAGCTTCGATGACGACCTCCGCCTCGCCCATGTGATCGCCGACCAGGTGGACGGCATGACGATGGCACGGTTCACCGCGCAGGACCTGCACGTGGAGACGAAGCCGGACACCACGCTCGTGACGGATGCGGACCGGACCGCGGAGCAGGTGATCCGCAATCAGTTGCAGCGGACGCGGCCGCGGGACTCGATCCTCGGGGAGGAGTTCGGCGCCACGGGGCACTCTTCCCGGCAGTGGATCCTCGATCCGATCGATGGCACCCACAACTTCGTGCGCGGGGTGCCCGTGTGGGCCACGTTGATCGGGCTCGCGCAGGATGGTGAGGTGGTGGCGGGTGTGGTCTCGGCGCCGGCGCTCGGGCGGCGTTGGTGGGCCGGCAGGGGCGGCGGCGCGTGGACGGGCCGTTCGCTCTCGGCCGCGCGGCGGATCCACGTCTCGGAGGTCTCGCGGGTGGAGGACGCCTCGCTCTCCTACTCATCGCTCGGTGGTTGGGCGGAACTCGGTCGGCTGCGCGCCTTCCTGGGGCTCGCAGAAGAGTGCTGGCGCACACGCGCGTACGGCGATTTCTGGTCCTACATGCTGGTGGCAGAGGGCTCGGTGGACATCGCGTGCGAGCCGGAACTCGCCACGTATGACATGGCGGCACTCGTGCCGATCGTCACCGAGGCGGGCGGCCGCTTCACCTCGCTGGAGGGCGAGGAGGGGCCGTGGGGCGGTAACGCGGTCGCCACGAACGGGCTGCTGCATGACGAGGTGCTGGAGCGCCTGAACGGCACCGAGGACTGACGGGGAGGCCCGCCCCGGTTGGCTCCCGCGTTGGTCCGGGAGCGCCATGGAGTCGAAACGGCACCCGGTGGCGGGACGCACCCCGGACGCTGCGCGTTCGTGTCAGGGGGCGCGGATAGCGTGGGTGGCATGCGGATCCTCCACACCTCCGACTGGCACGTGGGCCGGAATCTCCACGGAATCTCGCTCGCGGGCGCGCACGAGGCGTACTTCGACCACCTCGTGGAACTGGTGCGCGCGGAGCGGATAGATGCGGTGCTCGTCTCGGGGGACATCTATGACCGGGCGATCCCCCCGCTCGAGTCCGTGCAGGTGCTCTCGGACGCGCTCGGGCGGCTCTGCTCCCTCACGCGGGTGGTCCTGACCTCCGGAAATCACGATTCGGCCACGCGCCTCGGATTCGGGGCGGGCCTGCTGCGGCCGGAGCTCGCGATCCGCTCGGATGCCGCACGCGTGGGTGAAGCGGTGGAACTGCCGGACCGGCACGGGAACCTGGGCGCGGTCGTCTACGCGCTGCCGTACCTGGACCCGGACCTCACCCGCTCGCGGCTCGCGGATGGGGAGGAGCTGCCGGAGCGGAGCCACCTCGGGGTGCTGGGGGCTGCGGTGCGCCGCGTGCAGGCCGATCTCTCGGGG
>JAAZBW010000084.1 GCA_012513625.1 Actinomycetales bacterium
CGCCTCGGGGTGGTGCGCGCGGGCGACACCGCGCGGGAGGTGCAGGTCCGGTTGGGGGAGCGGACACGATTCTGACGGTCTCCGGGGGGTGCACCCCCTGATTCACCGGACCCCGGTTCTGCGGTGGTGAGCTTCGTGGCAGGATTCGCGCGTGGACCGGTCGTGGTGGCCCTCTTCGCGCTCGTCCTCCTCGGGATCACCGTGCAGCGCCTCGCCCAGCTGCCCGGCCTGTTCCAGGCCGCGGCCGGCGGCGTCCTCGTGATGGGGGCGTGGAGTTCCTCCGTTGCTCCGATCATGGCGGGCAAAGAGCCCCACGGCCGTGAGCGGCGGGCCCGAGAGCTGCCCGGTCGGGAGCTGCCCGGTCAGCCTGCGGGCCCGTCTGGAAATCCCCCCGCCAACCTGTAAGGCTGGTGGCATGGCCAGAATCACGCGTCGGGGAGTTGCTGTCACCACCATCGGGGAACTGCCGGAGGTGGGCTCCCGCGCCCCGGAATTCGAGCTCGTGAGCGCCGACCTGGGCAGGGTGAGCTCCTCCGAATTCGCAGGCCGCCGGGTGCTCCTCAACATCTTCCCCTCCATCGATACTGGCGTATGCGCGGCCTCCGTGCGCCGCTTCAACCAGGAGGTCGCGGGCATGGAGAACACCACCGTGGTGGGGGTCTCGAAGGATCTCCCGTTCGCGCACTCCCGCTTCTGCGAGGCCGAGGGAATCGAGAACATGGTGACCGCCTCCGCTTTCCGCTCCTCGTTTGGAGAGGACTACGGGGTGACCATGCTGGATGGTGAGCTCGAGGGCCTGCTCGCACGGTCCGTCGTCGTGATTGATCCGGACGGCACCGTCACCTACACGGAGCAGGTTCCCGAGATCGGCCAGGAGCCGGACTACGAGGCGGCGCTCGCGGCGCTGCGCTGACAGGGGCCACGGGCCGTCCAGCGTGACGGGTGATGGCTGCCGAGCTGCGTGCCACCGCGTGGACAGCCAGCCACCATTGGACCGCATATGACCAGCCACCCGAACATATTCTGTGGCGGAGACGCCACCGTCCCAGCGCATGGCAGGCTGTGCCCATGACCTCACTGCCCGGCATGCCGGGGCGCGCCGGTGCGCCCCGCCCCGATGTGGGAAACCTGCTGCGCCGGGCGCTCGTGCTCGTGGTGGGCCTCTTCCTCGTGGCGCTCGGGATTGCGCTCATCACCCGCGCGGACCTCGGCACCTCCGCCATCTCCGCGCCGCCCTACGTGCTCTCGCTCTGGGGCAGCTGGACGTTTGGCCAGTACACGTTCGCCATGCTCGTGGTGCTGGTGGCCTTCCAGATGGTGCTGCTGCGCCGCCGCTACCAGCCGATCCAGGTGCTGCAACTCGCGGCGGGGCTCGTGTTCTCCGCGTTCATCGACCTCGCCATGTGGATCACGCCGCTGCTCACCCCAGACATCTACGTCATGCAACTCGTGCAGCTCGCGCTGGGCATCGTCGTCCTCGGCATCGGTGTGGCGTGCCAGGTGGTGCCGCGCCTGACCTACCTGCCCGGCGACGGCACCGTGGTGGCCCTCGTGCTCGCCACCGGCGTCCGCTTCAGCCGCATGAAGATCCTCTTCGACTCACTGCTCGTGGCCATCGCCATCGCTCTCTCCTTCGTGTTCTGGGGAGAGCTGCGCGGCGTGCGCGAGGGAACGGTGGCCGCCGCCGTGCTCGTGGGCGCGGTGGTGGGCTGGGTGATGCCGGGAGTCAAACGCCTGGCCGGACGGGTCGGGGCCCTGCCTCCCGCCGGGTAGCGGGCTGCCAGTGGATACGCTGGAATCGTGGAGCACCCGGTCACGCGGATCATCGATCCCGAACCCGTCGGCATGAGCCGCGCAGCCCTCGCCACCGCCATCCGCCTCGCCTCCTCCCGTCCCGGCACCGGCCGCCTCACCGTGGCCCGCCACGGCCACCTCGTGCTCGACCACCGGTGGGGCCCCCACGAGGGCGACCTCCACTGGGTCTTCTCCGCCGCGAAGCCGGTGGTGGCGGTCCTCATCCACCAACTCGCCGACGACGGCGCCCTCGTCCTGGACGATCCCGTCGCCGCCCACTGGCCCGAGTTTGGGGAAGGCGGCAAGGAGTCGGTGACCGTGCGTCATGTGCTCACGCACCGCGCCGCCATGCCCACCGCGCGGGGTGTGCTCCGCGGGGGAGCGCTCGCGGATGCGCGTGTGATGGGGGACTGGGAGGTGTCCGTGGGGCGGGTGGCCAGCGGTCGGCTCCGCGGGAAGCCGGGGAGGTTCCCCGCCTACGGCTACCTGGGGTTCGGTTTCATCCTCGGTGAGGTGGTTCAGCGCGTGACCGGCGAACCTTTCGCCGAGGTGTCGCGGCAGCGGGTGTTCGAGCCGCTCGGGATGGAGAGCTCCTGGTTCGGCGTGCCCCGGCGTGAGGCGGGACGGCTGATACCGCTCACCGGGCACGGGCCGATCTCGAAGTCCGTGGCGCGGGTGACCAACTCGGTGAGGGTTGCCGGCGCCGTGATCCCCGCGGGCGGGCTCACCACCACCACGCTGGACCTGCTCCGGTTCTACGAGGCGCTCCGGCGCGGCGGTGAGCTGGACGGCACGCGGATCCTCTCGGAGGAATCCGTAGCCGCACTCGCGGAGCCCTCCGATCAGGGCCAACGGGACCGGTTCGTGAACCTCAATGTCCGCTACGGTCAGGGCGTGCAGCGCGGCGGTCCGCGGGAGGACATCCTCGGCTGGGGGCCGTTCGGGAGGCACTCGCTCCCCACCACGTTCGGGCACAACGGTTCCAACGTGGCGATCGCCTGGACCGATCCGGTCCGCGGCCTCTCCTACGCCCACGTCACGGGGTACCAGTCGAGCTACCTGCGCGATTTCACGCACCTCGCCAAGGTGGCGGACGCCGTCCTCGCCTCCTGCGGCAGGGAGGTGTGAAGGGTTAGGGAGTGTCTGCGCTACCCAACCTTTCACACCTTCCCGGTTCGGCGGCCGTATGGGTCCTTTTCACCTCCTCATGGCTTCTCCGCCCGCCACGTCCCGGCGCATGCCCCCTCCCGGCGCGAGCCCCTCGCGGCGCCCGGCCTCCCGCGCGGCGAGGGAGCGGGCGTGGCTGCGTTAGGGTCGGAGCCGTGAGTACCCCTGACTTCATCCTGGCCCTCCGTGAGAAGGTGGGAACCGCGCCGCTCTGGCTCTCCGGTGTCACCGCCGTGGTAGAGCGAGAGGGCGCCGTGCTGATGGTTCGACGTGCGGACAACGGGCGATGGACGCCCGTTACCGGGATCATCGATCCGGGGGAGCAGCCGGCTGCGGCCGCGAAGCGCGAGATCCTGGAGGAGACGGGAGTGCACGCGGGGCCGGTGCGGCTCGCGTCTGTGGGGGTGACCCGGCCGGTCACCTACGAGAACGGCGATGTCACCCAGTACATCGACCTCTGCTTCCTCTTCCACTGGGTGAGCGGCGAGCCGTACCCCGCAGACGGCGAGAACTCCGAGACCCGGTGGATTCCGATTGACGAGCTGCCGGAGATGTCAGAGCAGCACACGCTGAATGTGTCGCGGGCGCTCTCCGGTGCGGAGGCCGCCCACTTCATGCACTGACGGCCCCGCCGCCCACTGCACTGACGGCCCCGCCGCCCACTGCACTGACGGCCTCGCCCATGCGCTGGCCGCGAACCTCGGGCAGATGCTCGGGTGACCCGCACCGTCAACGAGAAGCAGACGGGGCGCACCTCCTGGGTGAAGGTGCGCCCCGCCGTCGGGAATTGAAGTGAACCTACGCGCTGGCATCCGGGTACGTGAGGCCACGATGGCCGGTGTAGATCTGCTTCGGCCGGACGATCTTCTGC
>JAAZBW010000085.1 GCA_012513625.1 Actinomycetales bacterium
AATTCGTATCAGAAGCCCTTCCCGGATGGTGGCTCCTGGACCAGACCGGGTGGGATCTCCGAGAGTGGCAATGGATCAGGGGTTCTGCATACCTGTCATGGGACGAGCTGGATCCCGCTGCGGCGTGGTGGGTTCGACCGGCGTGCGCATGATCTTCGCCATCGGCTTGCCACTGGCGAGCTCGTCCACGATCTTGTCCAGATAACGGATCTTCTGCATGAGGGGATCCTCGATCTCCTCCACACGCACCCCGCAGATCACACCGGTGATCCTGGCGGCGTTCTGGTTCAGGTTCGCCGCATCGAACAACTCGCGGAACGTGGTGTCGGCGCTCTTGTGGTGGTCCAACTCCTCCATGCTGAAGCCGGTCAACCACATGATCAGGAAGTCCAGTTCCTCGCGGGAGTGGCCCTTCCGCTCCACCTTGGTCACATAGTGCGGATACACGGAGGCGAAGCTCGTCTCAAAGATTCTGTGCTCCATCATCCAAGGGTAGGACGGCGGCAGGGTGCCCGCGCGCGGAGCTCCACGGCACACAGTCGGCGGAAGGCGCGCGAGCGGAGCGGTCCACGGCACACAGTCGGCGGGAGCCGGACGGCGGAAGGCGCGCGAGCGGAGCTCCACGGCTCACAGTCGGCGGGATTCGGGAAGAAGACGACACTCGACCCCACGGCCAGGTGACCTGACCAGCGGGGCCGAGTGGGTCGTCGTCGATCGGACGGAACAGCGGGACTGGACTACACGCCCTCCACCAGCTTCTCCGTGAGGTGGCTGGGCGCCGCATCGTGGGAGACGTACTCGCGGGTGAAGGTGCCGGTGCCGCGCGTGAGGGAGCGGAGCACGGTGGCGTACCGGATCAGCTCGAACGCGGGCACGTCCGCGGTGATCTTGGTCTGACCCTCGCGCGCCGGCTCGGAGCCCTTGAGGCGGCCGCGCCGGGAGGAGAGGTCGGACATGACGCCCCCCACGAACTCGTCGTCGCAGACGATCTCCACCTGGTCGATCGGCTCGAGGATGGTGATGCCGGACTTCTTCGCGGCCTCCTGCAGGCCGAGTGAACCGGCCATCTGGAAGGCGGCATCGGAGGAGTCCACCGAGTGCGCCTTGCCGTGGTAGAGCGTGGCCTGAATGTCCACCATCGGGAAGCCGCTGATGCCCTTCGCCATCTGCGCCACGATGCCCTTCTCCACAGACGGGATGTAATTCTTCGGCACGGCGCCGCCCACCACCGAGTCCACGAACTCGAATCCCGAGCCCTGGGGGAGTGGTGCGAAGCGGAGCTCGGCAACGGCGTACTGGCCGTGGCCGCCGGACTGCTTCACGTGGCGCCCGGTCACCTCGGACCGGCCGGCGAGGGTCTCCTTCAACGGCACGAGCACGGGCATGGTCTCGATCTCGACGTTGCCGCGGGTCCGCAAGCGCTCCTGCATCACCATGAAGTGCTGCTCTCCCATGGTCCACATGAGGAGCTGGGTGGTGACGGGGTGGACCTCCACGCACATGGAGGGGTCCTCCGCCTGGAGGCGCTGGAGGGCCTGCATGAGCTTGCCCTCGTCCGCCTGCTTGGCCGCCTTGATCGCGGTGGGGTACAGCGGCACGGGCATGTCCCACGTCATCACGACGGCGGGGTCAGACGGGTCCGAGATCGTATCCCCGGTCTCCGCCCTGGAGAGGCGCGCCACGGTCACGATCTCGCCCGCACGGGCTTCCTCGACCGGGGTCTGGGTGCCGCCGATCGGCCGCGCGAGGGCGCCGATCTTCTCCACCTCGTCATGGTCCTGGTGCCGCGAGTCGTCCGCGGAGCGGCCCGCGAATCCGGCCGCGTGGCCGGAGATGTGCACGGTCTGGTCCGCCTTCAGGACGCCCGAGAACAGGCGTACCACCGAGACGCGGCCCACGAACGGGTCCGTGGTGGTCTTGATGATCTGGCCGATGAGGGGGCCGTCCGCGCTGTGCGTGATGGTCGCCCGCTCGGCGCCCTGCGGCGTGTACGCCTTCAGGAGGCCATGGTCTGCGGGAGTGGGGAAGCCGGTGCAGATCACGCGGAGCAGCTGCTTCACGCCGAGCCCGGTGGTGGCCACCATGGGCAGCACGGGGAAGAACTGGGCGCGCGTGGTGGCGGTGGTCAGATCATCCGAGAGCGATTCGTAGTTGAACGCCTCTCCCTCGAGGTAGCGCTCCATGAGCTCCTCGTTGCCGGCCTCCGTGATGACGTCCTCGATGAGCGCGCCACGGATTTCCTCCACGTGGTCCGCCAGCTCGTCCGGGATCTCCTCGAAGGTGGCGTTGGGTCCGAACCCGCGCATCACCTTGCCGCGCACCACGGAGATGATCGCCGCAGTCTTCGGGTCCTTGGCCTGGTACGGCAGGTAGAGCGCGTGGACGCCGGACCCGAAGGCAGCCTTGAGCTCCTCCATGGTGGCGTCGAAGTCCGTGTTCTCCTCGTCCACGTCCGTGACCACGATCGCGCGCGGCGTGCCCACGTCGCTCGCCTCGTTCCACACGCGGCGCGTGGCGCCGTCGATGCCGTCCGTGGCGGAGATGACGAACAGGGCGGCGTCGCAGCCGCGGAGGCCCGCGCGCAGCTCGCCCACGAAATCGGGGTTGCCGGGGGAGTCGAGCAGCGTGAGGCGCACGGTGCCGTGATCGCCCACGAGGGCCGGGTCCGTCACGTCCACCGAGGCGACGGCGAGGTTGATCGAATACTGCAGGCGCTTCTCAACGTCCTCGAAGTCCATCACGGTGGTACCGTCCTCGACCCGCCCCACGCGGGTGGTGGCACCCACCGTGTTCAGCAGGGTCTCGATGACGGTGGTCTTTCCTGATCCACCGGGACCGACGACGACGACGTTTCGTACTTCGTAGGCGGCAGCGCCACCGCTCTTCATTGAGGTCATTGCCCTATCTCACTCCATCCGAGCGGTCTCTGTGTGGGCTTTACGTCACATTTCGCCGACGGCGTTGCCCGGTAGCGTAGTGAGGTCGCCCTGGGCGCCGTGTACTTCGGGCGACGACGACGACGCGCGGGGTGCGGCACGGCCCCCGCGCCGCACCGGTGCCTCAGAGCAGCTCGCCGCGCGACTTCAGGTCAGCCACAATCCGGGCGTGGAAAGCCTCATCGATCTTGTATCGGGTCAGGTAGACCACGTAGCCGAGCACGATCAGTGCGAGCGGCACGAACATCATCATGACCTTCATGCCCATGAGGCCGCCCTCGGTCACGTCCTCCGGTGTGGCCGCAGAGTTGATGCCGGTGAGGATCACGTTCACGCCCACGATCCCGGTGGCGAACGCGGAGGACACCTTCACCACGAACGGCTGGAGCGCGTAGGTCACGGCGGTGGAGCGGCGGCCGAGCTTCCACTGGCCGTACTCGATGCAGTCGGTCATGAACATCATGAACAGCACCACCATGGCGGCTGAGCCCACGAACAGCAGCACGCCCGCGATCCCGATCGGGATCATGTTCATGGGCGCGAAGAAGAAGATGAGGTAGCCCACCACGATCACCGCGGTGGCGAGCGAGTAGATGGTGCGGCGGGCGAACCGGCGGCCGAGGGCCGGGAACATCATGAAGCCGAGCAGCTGGCTGACACCGAGCACGATCGCGAACGTGGAGTACATGTTCTCGTCCCCGTACGCGTACTTGAAGAAGTAGGTGCCGAACGTGGTGGTGGTGGTGTAGCCCGTGTAGAAGAGGCCCATCGCGAGGGCGGTCCACAGCAACTGGTCGTTGCGGACCACGGCCGAGATGATCTCGCGCACCGTGGTGTGCTGGTCCTCCGGCGTGACCCTGGGTTGGCGCACCCCAAACACGGTGATGGCCTGGAACGCCAGCATGATGAGCACCACCACGATCACGAACGTGGTCCACGCCGGCGCATCCCCGCCCATCGCGTTGGTGACCGGCAGGATGGCCACCACCACCGTGAACAGGCCGATTGTGGCGAAGATCTTCGCCAGCGATCCCGTCTTCTCCCGCTCCTTCGGGTCCAGCGAGAGCGCGGGGAGGAGCGCCCAGTAGGAAATGTCATTCGTGGTCCAGGCGAGGCCCCAGAGCAGGTAGACCACGGCGAACAGCACCACGAATCCCGTGCCGCGCAGCCCGAAGTCCGTGAAGAGCAGCACCGTCACCACGGCCGAGGCGAGCGCCCCGAACACGATCCATGGCTTGTACGGACCCCAACGCGTGGTGGTGTTGTCCACGATCCCGCCCATGGCGATATCCGTGAACGCATCGAAGATGCGGGCGCCGAACAGGATGCCGCTCACCCACCACATGGTGGAATCCGGCAGGTCCAGGATGTCCGTGAGGAAGAAGATGAGGAACATGGACTGGAGGGTGTAGACCATGTCCCGCCCGAAGGTCCCCGCGGCGAAGGTGACGCGGTTCCGGCGCATGTCAGGGTCGGCCGGTGCGGTGGTGCCGGGTGGGGCGCTGGCGGGATCCGTAGGCGCGGCTGTGGGTGAGCCCAAGGGGAGGTTCGATCCCGTGCCTGTTGCCGGGGAGGAGGCCGGGTGTACCGAGGTGGGGCGGTCCGGGTTTCCCGAGGTGGGGGGCGTCATTGCCGTCATAGCGGAAGCGTAGGCCCTCCACGGACTGGGTGGAATACGCCGCCCTCTGCTCGGTGACTGTCCCCCCTTTCGCCGACTGTGTGGTTAAGTTCCTGGGTTTCCTCCATCGACTGTGTGGCCAAGTACTTTCGCCACACAGTCGGCGAGTAGGTTCAGTTGAGGGGCGTCACCACGTACAGCCGCGAGCCGAAGTCCCCCATCACCCGCAGGCCCGGGTGCGCTCCGGTGCCCTCAAACTGCGGCGCCAGCCGCAGCCGCGCCAGCGCCGCCCCCGACCCCTCATACGCCTCCGCCCCGTCCGGATACTGCCGCCGGCGCGCAATCTCCCGCATCACCAGCCCGTCCGAGCGCAGCGGTAGCGGCAGCACGTGCTCCATAAGATGCCCGAAATCGGCCAGGTCCACCGTCTGCTCCCGTGCCTCCACCCGGTACCGCCGCTCAAGCTCGAGCGGCGGCAGCGGCAGCTCCCGTGGGGGCCGCGCCGCGTGCGTCCCCCTCTGGTAGTCCCCGACGACGGCGCCCCCACCCCCGTCCACGATCGCCACCACCACGCGCTCGCCTTCCGTCACGAGCCGGCGGAGCCTCCCGTACTGCAGCAGCTTCCGGTGCTCCTTGTAGAACGCGATCTGCTTCTTCACCTCCGCCCGCTCGGCCGGCGTGAGCCGCCGCGGGTCCAGCTCGTAACCGAGCAGCCCGAGCGCCGCCACGTTGAACCGCGTGGAGAGCGGCGTAGACCGCAAAGTCTGCATCGAAGGCGAGGCCGAGACGTGCGCCCCCATCGTCGACTGCGGATACAGGTGCGAGAGCCCCAGCTGGATGTCCAGCCGCTCGATCGGATCGGTGTTGTCCGAGGTCCAGATCTGCGGGGAGAAGCACAACATCCCGAGGTCGAAGCGGTTGCCCCCACTCGCGCAGCTCTCCAGCAGGATGTGCGGCCGCGGCCCGAAGATCCGCGCGAGGATCTCGTACAGTCCGAGGATGAACCGGTGCGCCACCTCGCCCGGCGCATGCACGGCCGAAAACAGGTCGGACAGGTTCCGGTTCGCGTCCCACTTCACGTACGCGGCGTCCGCCCCATCGATCGCGGCGCCGATCGCCTCCACCAGGTAGTCGCGCACCTCCTCCCGCGAGAGGTCCAGTACCAGCTGCTGCCTTCCCTCCGACGGCGTGCGGCCGGGTATCGCAATCGCCCAGTCGGGATGCGCCCGGTACAGGTCCGAATCACGGTTGACCATCTCGGGCTCCACCCAGAGTCCGAATTCGAGGCCAAGGGAACGCACGTCGTCGGCGAGCCCGGAAAGGCCCTTGGGGAGCTTCCTGGGGTTGACGGACCAGTCACCGAGCGCGCGGTGATCGTCCGAACGGGAGCCGAACCAGCCGTCGTCGAGCACGAAGAGTTCCGCGCCGAGGCGGGCGGCCACCCTCGCCATGGACACGACCGTGCGGTGGTCGATGTTGAAGGAGGTGGCCTCCCAGTTGTTGACGAGGACGGGGCGCTCGCGGCCGGCCCACTCGCCGCGGACCACGTGGCGGCCCACGAACTCGTGGAGGCGGGCGGAGGCGCCGCCGAATCCGCGGTCGGACCAGGTGAGCGTGGCCTCGGGCGTTTCGAAGGACTCCCCGGGTGCGAGGGTCCACTCGAATCCGGTGGGATTGATGCCGGAGCGGACGCGCACCTGCTCGCGGCGGGAGAGTTCGACGGCGGTGAAGTGGTTCCCGGAGTAGACGAGGTTGAAGGCGTACACCTCGCCGGAATCCTCGGTGGCGCCGGGCGTGGCGAGGAGGACGCCGGGGTTGTGGTTGGCGGAGGAGAAGCCGGTGATCGAGGCGTTCACGTAGGTGCCCGGCATGACGGGGCGGACGTGGCGGTGGCCCTCGGAGATCCAGGCGCCGTCGAAGGTGATGAGGTCGAAGTCGCGGTTCGGCAGGTCCACCTGCTGGGACATGATCGAGCGGATGACGATGGGGGCGGAGGTTTCGGTGGTGCTGGTGTGCGTGAGGACTGTGCGGCGGGTGATCGTGTCGCAGCCCGGGAACACCGTGTAGTAGAGCGCGAGGCGGACGGGGCCGTCGGCGAGGTCGATGAGGAGGGTGGTGCACGGGCGGCCGCCGTCGTGGGCGGTGGGGAGGCCGTGTTCCATGGGGACGGGTCCGGGGGCGACCTCGTGACCGGTGTAGCGGAAATCGGAGACGAACGTGCCGTCTGGCTGGCGGAACTCGGTGGCGGGGCCGCGGTAGTCGCCCTTGCCGAGGCCGGACCAGTCCTGGGGCAGGTAGTCGAGGGAGTAGTGGGCGTCGCCGGGCTGGTAGGCCACGCCCTGGGTGACTTCGGGCCACTTCTGGCGGATGGCATCCAGATCTGTTGGGTTGGTGAGCTCGCCGAGCGAGGCGCCCCAGTGCACGTGCTCCAGGTGGCCGTAGCTCGTTACGCCCACCACGTAGCTGGAGGTGGCGCCGCGCAGGTGGAACACCGGCTCGAGCGGCCCGGAGGTGAGGGGATTGGTTTCGGAGGTGTCAGCAGTGTCGGACGGGCCGGCGGCGCTGCCGGTGAGGACGTCGATCATGTGCCCATCCTCCCGCAGGTGCGATGCCACTGCGGGCGGGAGGCCTGCGAGGTGGCGTCAGAGCCAGTCGTTGCGCTTGAACACCACGTAGAGGATCACCGAGAGCAGCACGATGAGCAGGCTCGAAGCTGCAAAACCGGACACCTCCATGAAGCCCGGGTACGGGAGGTTCTGGCCGTAGAACCCCGTGATCGCGGTCGGCACGGCGATGATCGCTGCCCAACTCGTGACCTTCTTGGTGATGATGTTGAGGCGGTTGCCCTGCATGGTGAGGTTGGTCTCGAGAATGGTGTTCACCAGATCTCGAAGGCTCTCGGTCCATTCGGCTGCTCGGAGAACGTTGTCGTACACATCCTGGTAGTAGGGCATGAGTTCCTCGTGGACGAACCCAACGTCGCGCCGCATGAGGGTGTTCACGACCTCCCGCATGGGCAGCGCCACACGCCGAAGCTGGACGAGGCTCTTGCGGATCTCGAAGGTGCGACGATCGAGGACCCTGTTCCGCGAGCTGTCGCCGAAGAGCAGATCCTCGAGCTCTTCTATCTGCTCATCGAGCGACTCCACCGCGTCAAAGTGTCCCTGGACGATGAAATCCAGCAGGCCGTGGAGTAGGGCGCCCACCCCGAACCTCGTCAGGCTGGCCTCGTTGTCCCAGCGTGCCATCAGCTCGTCGATGGGCCAGTCCCGATCCCGATGCACCGTCACCATGGCCGAGGGCGTGATGAACGCGGCGATCTCCCCCGTGCTGAGCTGGCCGCTGCGCTCGTCAAAGCGCACGAGGTACGAGGTAAGGAAGTCGTGCTCGAGGTAGCGGTCGAACTTTGGCCGCTGGCGCCCCACGGCCGCGTCCTCGACGGCGAGCCGATGCAGTCCGAGCTCGTCCGCCACCAGCTGCAGGTCCTCGACGCCGGGCGCGCACAGGTCCACCCAGACGACCGCCAAGTGGTCTTTCAGGTGCTCCGACACCTGGTCGATGGGGAAACCCTCGTCCGTCAGGACTCCATCGCGATAGCAGCGAGTACGCACGCACCCAGTAACCCCCCGCACTCGAGATCGCGACCGGGTTGTTCGTGGCCGAGACCGCGGCACCGTGGCCGCGCTACCGCCGGCCGCCGTCCAGCTCCACCACGTCCGGGTCGCTACCGCTGCGCTCATCCCGATTCAGCCCAGAAACGGCCGCCATCTGCGCCTCCGTGAGCGAGAAGTCCAGCACGTCGAGGTTCTCCGCGATCCGCTCGGGCCGGGTGGACTTGGGGAACACCACGTCGCCGCGCTGGAGGTGCCAGCGCAGCACCACCTGGCTCGGCGTCCGCCCCAGCTCCCGGGCGATCCCCACCACCACCGGATCGCCCAGCGCCCTGCCGCGCGCGAGCGGGCTCCACGCCTCCGTCACGATCCCGAGCTTCTGGTGCAACGCCCGCAGCGGCTCCTGCGTGAGGTACGGGTTCACCTCCACCTGGTTCACGGCCGGCACCGACTCCGTGGCCTCCACGATCCGCCGCAGGTGCGCGGGCTGGAAGTTGGAGGTGCCCACGGCACGCGCGCGGCCGTCGTCGACGAACTCCTGCAGCGTCTCCCAGGTGGCGACGTAGTC
The DNA here is from genome assembly GCA_012513625.1 of Actinomycetales bacterium. Lineage (GTDB taxonomy): Bacteria > Actinomycetota > Actinomycetes > Actinomycetales > Actinomycetaceae > JAAZBW01. The sequence continues at coordinate 8,734 of JAAZBW010000085.1, forward strand.
CGTGGTGCGGGCGAGCGGCCAGTGGATCAGGTAGAGGTCCACGTAGGCGAGCCCGAGGTCCTCGAGCGAGCGCGCGAACGCCTCGCGCGCGGCGGCGGGCGCGTGGAACGGATTGTCCAGCTTGGAGGTGATCCACAGTTCCTCGCGCGGCAGCAGCGAGGAGGCCAGCGCCCGCCCCACCTCGCGCTCGTTGCCGTACATGGCGGCGGCGTCGATGTGGCGGCAGCCGAGTTCGAGCGCCGTCTCGACGGCCCGCTGCGCGTCCCGCGGCGCGATCTTGTACGTGCCGAAGCCCAGCTGCGGGATCCGCGCCCCCGAGGTGAGCGTGACGGTGGGGATCGGGAGCGGGGTGGCCCCCACCCCGCGGGTGCCGGCGGGACGATTCGGGTTCATGCATCGATTCTCCCGTGTTCGACGACGGCGGGGCCACCTTCCGGCGCTCTCTCACCGTGACGCTGGGGGAGGGTACCGACGACGGAAGCCCGGACGCCACACCGCCTCTTTAGTTCTCCCATCGACTGTGTGGCTGAAATCTTCGGTTCCTGACATCGACTGTGTGGCGGAGACCAGACATGTCCGGCCTCCGCCACACAGTCGACGAAAGTAGGCGCAGGCGAGCTTGACTACGGATCTGGAGCTCCGCCGTCGGACCACAGACTCGGCGCATCTCGCCGCACTACTGTCGAGCGCAAGTCGATGTATAGTAAGGCGTGGACTTGCGAGAATGGGGATGCGAGGAGGTGTGGGTTCCATGACGTTGATGGATCGGCCGGAACTGACGGTGGGTGAGGCGCTGCTGGAGGCCGGCATCTCCGAGGAGGAGTTTTCCGAGTCGCTCCGGGCGGTGATGTTGGAGGAGATGCCGGGTGCGCAGGTCTCAGTCTCGGCGCGGATGCACGAACTCCTCATGGAGTACAGCGGGCTGGACGATGACGCTCGTGCGCGCACCTACGATTCGGCGGTTGAACGGCAATTGCGAGGCCGCGTCATTGCGCATGAGGTTGCCCGGCTGGAAATCGGATCGCTCGGAGCGGTCGCCGCCGCCGAGCGTTTGGGGATCGACGGATCGCGCCTCTCCCATCGCACGCGCGAGGGCAGGCTCGCGTCGTTCCAACTGGCGGGCCGGCGTCGCTACCCGCTTTGGCAGTTCCTGGGTGACGAACCGCTCCCGGGCCTCCCGCCCGTGGTGGCGGCGATGCCCGCGATTCATCCGCTCGACCTTGAGACATTCATGGTCTCGCCCGCCGAGGCGCTCGCGGACCGGTCGCCGGTGGAGCACCTCGCGACCGGTGGTGAGGTAGGGGCCGTGGTCACCCTCCTCGAGCAGCTTGACCGGTGGTGATTAAGAACCCCGGACGTCCTCCCGGCACACTCGAGGTGCTGGATGAGGACGTTCTCGAGGCTTCTCCGGTGCTGGCCCGAATCCACGCCACCGGTGGAGCCCATCCCTCGGCCTGGAATTCCGTTCGTGAATGGGGCCCCGTGGATACGTGCCGGTGGGATCCGCACCCCCTTCCGGCCGGGCAGTGGCCGGGATCCGGAGTCACTTATGCTGCGTCGGACGTGAAGACGGCTGTGGCCGAACGCTTCCAGGCGGCACGCCGGGTGGACGTCCACACCGGCCGTCCCCAGCTCACCTTTTGGCAGCCCACCCGGAACCTGCGGCTGCTGGATCTCGCGAACAATCGAGGATCTGAGTGGCTCATTCGCCACGGAGCGAGCCACTCGTTGCAGCATGTGAGCCGCGCCATCTGCCGCGCGTGGGCGCGGGAGATCCGTGCGGCGGCACCCGGCCTGGATGGCCTCTGGGTGCAGTCCAGGATGACGGGAAGGCCCGTGGTGGTGTTGTGGGAGCCCGCTCGGAACAGCTTTCCGGAGTACCCAGAGGCGACCGCGGCTCTGGCGGTACCGGCGGTCCGCACCGTCGTGGCCCAGGCGGCACTCGAACTCGGCTACCGCTGAGTGTTACTCCTTGCCGTGGTGCCGTCACCCACCTCGCGTCACCTGCTCGCGCCAACTGTGGTGAGGGGGCTCGATTCTTCACGTCGACTGTGTGGCGGAGACCAGACATGTCCGGTCTCCGCCACACAGTGGACGAGAGCTTGGCCGTAACCACACAGTCGACGGTGAAGTTGCCGGGGGTTGCCGCCCAAGGCACACACTCGATGGAGAAGTTGCCGGGGTTTGCCGCCTAAGGCACACACTCGATGGAGAAAAGGCGGGAATCCAACCACACAGTCGATGAGGTTTGTGCGGGAACTCAACCACACAGTCGGCGAGGGGGCGGCGGGCCGAAGGGGGTGGGCGGGTGGGACCTTGTGCGTGATCCGGGCCACGGTGGCGGGACTCACGTCCCACGTTTGTGTGTGTGACGTGGATTACGTTGGTCCTATGTTTGAGGTCCGTATACATGGTCGTGGCGGACAGGGCGTGGTGACTGCAGCAGAGTTGCTCAGCTATGCCGCGTTCGAAGAAGGTCGTCACGCACAAGCGATTCCATCCTTCGGGTCGGAGCGTACCGGCGCGCCCGTGGTGGCGTTCTGCCGCGTCTCCGAGCACCCCATCCGCACCCGCGAATCCGTCCTGAACCCCGATGCTGTGGTGATCCAGGACGCCACGCTGCTGCAGTCGATGGACGTGTTCGCCGGGTTGAAGCCGGACGGCTACGTCCTGATCAACTCCACCAAGAACTTTGACGAGCTCGGGCTCTCCGACCTCCTGGAGGGCCGCCCGCCCGGCAGGGTCATGACGATCCCGGCCACGGACATCGCCAAGGAGTACATCGGGCGCCCCGTGCCGAACGCCGTGCTGCTCGGCGGGCTCGCCGCGCTCACCGGCCGGTTCAGCACTGACAACGTGGCCAAGGGCCTGAACCGCAAGTTCTCCGGCCGGGTGGCCGAGGGCAACATCGCGGCCGCCAACTACGCCTACGACCTCGTGAAGTGGTACCTCAACGAAGCGAAGGAGGCGGCGCA
>JAAZBW010000086.1 GCA_012513625.1 Actinomycetales bacterium
GTGGCAGGCGAATGGGCCTACGCGGTCGCACCCATGGTGTGGAACCGGGCTGAAGAGGCGGCTCGGGCGTACAACCTGCGCACGCACGTGCGAATGCGGGCGGACATCGTGGCCGAGGTGGCTGGGCTCGATCCCGAGCGCGTGCGGCTCTGGACGTTCGTACGCCTCGTGGCGAACGCGGTCGAGGCGGCCGCGCACGGGGACGGTGCCGATCCGTTCCGGGCGCGGATGATCGCGCTTGCGAAGGCGTTTGCCAGCTGACACCCGGGGGCCGGACGCGCTCAGAAGAGGCCCACGATCTCCTCCCCGTCGAGGTCGATGTTCTCGGCATTCGGATGCGTGGGCAGGCCGGGCATGGTGGACATCGCTCCGGCGAGCGCGTACACATAGCCGGCACCAGCCGCGAGGCGGACCTCGCGGATGGGCAGGCGCCACTCGCTCGCCGGATCGAGGCCCTTCTCGTGGGTGATCGAGAGGTGGGTTTTCGCCACTACCACCGGGAGCCTGCCGTAGCCGAGGTCTGTGAAGCGTCGCAGTTCGCGCGCCGCCGCGGGCGCCACGTCGATTCCTCGCGCCCCGTAGACGCCGCGTGCCACGGAGAGGATCTTCTGCTCGAGCGGAGCATCCAGCTCGTAGTCCCGCCGAATCTCCGTCTTCGGATTCTTCTCGAGACGCTCGGAGACGAGCCGGGCGAGCTCCTCTGCGCCGGCGCCGCCGTCGGCCACGTGGGTGCTGACCGCGCACGGCACGCCGAGTTCCAAGCAGTGCTGAGAGATCAGGGCGTGCTCCGAGGCGTGGTCACCTGGGAACGCGTTGATGGCCACCACGGCGGGAAGACCCCAGTGGGCCACCATCCTCAGGTGGGCGTCCAGATTGGCCAGCCCCGTGGCCACATCCTCCACGTTCTCCTCGAGAAGCTCTGGAGGAAGGGGTCGGCCGGCCACCACGCGGTAGCGACCCGAGTGGGCCTTCAGGGCACGGACGGTCACCACCATCACGGCGAGCGTGGGAGCGAGGCCGGAGCGGGACTTGAGGTTGACGAGCCGTTCCGCCCCGAGGTCCGCGCCGAACCCGGACTCGGTGATGATCATGTCCCCAAGGCCGGCCGCCATGCGGTCCGCCACCACGGAGGAGTTGCCGGTGGCGATATTGCCGAAGGGGCCGGTGTGGATGAGGCACGGCACGCCCTCGGTGGTCTGCATCAGGTTCGGGCGGAGGGCGTCACGGAGCAGCACGGCCATGGCGCCGGCCGCGTCGAGATCCTCGGCCGTGACGGCGGCTCCCTCGAACGTGTAGCCCACCACGATGCGGCCAAGGCGGGCACGCAGGTCCGGGAGGTCGCGCGCGAGGGCGAGCACCGTCATCACCTCGGAGGCTGCGGTGATGTCGAACGATGCCTGGCGTGTTACGCCGTCCACCTTGCCGCCGAGCCCGATCACGATGTGCCGCAGCGCGCGGTCGTTCACGTCGAGCACGCGGGGCCACGTGATCGTGCGCTCGTCGAGCCCGAGCAGGTTGCCGTGGTGCAGGTGGTTGTCCACCATCGCGGCGAGCAGGTTGTGCGCCGAGGTGACGGCGTGGAAGTCGCCCGTGAGGTGGAGGTTCAGCAACTCGGTGGGAACCACCTGGCTCCGGCCGGCGCCCGAGGCGCCGCCCTTGATGCCGAAGGTGGGGCCGAGAGAGGGCTGGCGGAGGGTGAGGATGGGCCGCCTCCCGATCCTGGTGAGACCCTGTGCCAGCCCGATCGCCGTCGTCGTCTTTCCCTCGCCGAGCGGGGTGGGCGTGATGGCGGTGACCGCGATCAGCGGCGCGGGCTCGCCCGGGTAATCCTGCTCGGGCAGGGGCAACTTGGCCACGTGCGGACCATGTGTCTCGAGCGTCGCAGGATCGATTCCGGCTTCACGGGCGACATCGAGGATCAGACGCGGAGAAGGTGTCATAGCACTGTCCTACCTCCTCGCGAGGCGTCCACTTGGGACTTTGGCCCCCGATCGTTACACGACAGTTACCGGCGCGACGAGCGAAATACCCGAGACTGTGGGTATCGTCCAAACATGGCATCGGGTAACGGAGCAGGGCCACTTGTGCGTCTGACGAACGTCAACAAGCATTTCGGAAGCCTCCACGTACTGCAGGACATCAATCTCGAGGTCATGCCCGGCGAGGTCGTGGTGGTCATCGGACCCTCCGGGTCGGGCAAGTCCACGCTCTGCCGGACCATCAACCGGCTTGAGACGATCGACTCCGGCGAGATCGTGGTGGCCGGCACCGCGCTCCCCGAGGAGGGGAAGGAACTTGCCCACCTCCGGGCCGAGGTGGGGATGGTGTTCCAGTCCTTCAACCTGTTCTCCCACAAGACGATCCTCGACAACGTGACGCTCGGCCCCATCAAGGTTCGCAAGATGAAGAAGGCGGAGGCCGAGGAGAAGGCGATGAAGCTCCTCGACCGGGTGGGTGTAAGGAATCAGGCCAACAAGTACCCGGCACAGCTTTCGGGCGGCCAGCAACAGCGGGTGGCCATCGCCCGCTCGCTCGCCATGGGCCCCAAGGTCATGCTGTTCGACGAGCCCACCTCCGCCCTCGACCCCGAGATGATCAACGAGGTGCTTGACGTCATGACCCAGCTGGCCCGGGACGGCATGACCATGATTGTGGTCACGCTCGAGATGGGATTCGCCCGTAAGGCGGCGGACCGGGTCATCTTCATGTCCGACGGGCAGATCGTGGAGGAGAACACTCCCCTGGAGTTCTTCACCAACCCGCAGAGCAACCGGGCAAAGGACTTCCTGTCCAAGCTCCTCACCCACTGACCAACGACGAAGAGAAGACCAACCAAGGAGGA
>JAAZBW010000001.1 GCA_012513625.1 Actinomycetales bacterium
AGTCCCTCGATGCGGCGCATCCACGCCACCTGGAGGAGTGCCACCCTCGCCTCGTTGTCCCCTGGATTCTCCTTGATCGCGGCCCGGTACGCCGCCTCCGCGGCATCGAAGTCACCTTCCTCGATGGCAGCGAGGCCGGCCGCGTGATGAGGTGGCAGCTCCGGCTCCGGTGCTTCCTCCGGCTGCGCATCATCCGCGGGCGTCACCGTGCCGGTGATGCCGTTCTGCAGTGCAACCTGGAGAAGTTGGTCGAGCACCTGTCGGATCTGGGACTCGGGGTAGGCGCCCTGGAAGAGCGGGACCGGCTGCCCGCCGAGGAGGGCCACCACCGAGGGGATGGACTGCACCTGAAACGCCTGTGCGATCTGTGGATTCGCATCCACATCCACCTTGGCGAGGAGGAACCTGCCACCGTACTCGGAGGCGAGCCTCTCGAGGATCGGACCGAGGGTCTTGCACGGCTCGCACCACTCCGCCCACAGGTCAATCACCACTGGGACCGTGGCGGACTGCTGGAGTACCTGGGAGAAGGTGGCGTCCGTGACGTCCACGATCACCCCCCCGGCTACCGGGGCGGAGGCGGGGGCTGGGTGGAGGGCGCTCAGGTCCACGGCGCCCCGGATCGACTGGCTCATGAAGGCAATCGTACGCACGGAAGGGGGGTGATCAGATCCCGTACGCCATGCGCGGAAATCAGTCGGGCGAGACGGAGTCGTCCCGTGTCACGCCAATCTGCACCTGCTCGGCACCGAGGACTGTGACCTGCTGCTCGTCCCCGCCCTCCGGCGGGATGTAGAAGGCAACTGTGGCGAGGTAGGTGGCCGTGAGGGAGCCCTGCACGGTGGACTCCCCGCCGTACGCGAGGCTCGGTCCCACGTTCAGGGTGGAGCCCTCCACGGTCCGGGTCACGGTCAGGGTCTGGTTGATGGCCCCCACCACGATCGCCCCACCATCGTGTGTGGCGATCGAGTAGCTGCCCTCCGGGCTGACCTCCGAGACCTGCGCGGCCGTGCCCGCCACCTCCACCGCAGACGCCAACTGGTCAAGCGTCTGCCCCCAGTTGGCGCGGAACGGCTCCTCCGCGAAGCTGCCGGACGAGGCCGACTCCTCGCGATTGTTCAGGAGGTCCACGTACGCGCCGAGCGCGGCCTCCGGACTCATGAGGAGCCCAGATGCATCCGGCGCCACGGGGGCGGAGCCCACCGCGGGCTGGGTGGTGGCCGGCATGGCCACGCCCGGGAACAGGCGTACCCATGACCACAGTGCGTAGTTCTCGCGTGCGCCCTGCTGGACGAAGGTAAGCAGGAGCGGGAGGTTGGTCCCCTCTGGGATCGTGGTCACCACGTTGGCCACGCGCGGCCACTCCGTGGTGGCGGCGACCACGGACACCTGTGCGTCTGTCACGAGTGGTGTCACCTCATTCGCCCCACTCGAGAGTGAGGCGAGCGCGTATTCGGCAGTGCGCATCTCGAGTGCGGGCCCCGTGAAGCGTTCGCCCAGCTCCGCTGCACTCGCGGCTGCGTCCGCGGCGGTCAGGCTGCTGGAAACTTCAGCGAGGATCTCCTCAAGGCGATCCTGGCTCAGGACGGCACCTGGAGTGGGCGGAGCCGGCTCCGGACTTGGAGTGGGTATGGGCTCCGACTGGCAGGCGGCAAGCCCAAACGCGAGCGCCATGGCGGCCAGCGCCGTGGTGGTCCTCTTCATCACTGCTCCTCGGAGTCCCTGCGGAATCCCCAGAGGTCACGCCAGGTGACCTTCGCGGGGGTGGTCACGTTCGATATGGCACCCGGCTGCTCGGCGGTCGCACCGTTGGTGCGGGGCGGCACGATTGCTGCTCCACTCGCGGCGCCCGCAGAAGCGCGCTCGCCCGCAACCCTCGCCCTCACGGCGGCGAGCGCGTCCGGGACCACTGCCGCACCGCTCGATGAGCCGGCGGAGGCCCGATCGCCTGCGATCCTCGCCTCGACGGCCGCGAGCGCATCCGGCACGACGCCGGCGCCAGCGGCGCCGCGCGCCACGGCGAGCGACTCCTCGCGATCGAGTGGCTGGGCCGTGCGGCGGAGGTCGTCCTCGCCGGGTGCGAAGCGCGAATCGTCGGGGACTTCTACCTGTTCCACATGCCGCAGCGCCCGGAAGCGCTCGGGGTTGGAGACCCCCGGCACCACGCTGGAGCCGATGCCGCCGCCGGAGGCGGCGATCGGACCGCCGAACTCGTGGCGTGGGTCCTGCGCACGGCGACGGCGTTCGAGCTCGCGAAGTTGGCGGCGGGTCAGTGGCCCATCCGACATGTCCTCCGTCACAGGGATCGCCGCGGTATCTGTCACGTTCGCGGTGGCGATGCGCTCGCTCTTCTCGCGGGAGACCACCTGCTCATCGGAGGTCCGCCGGCGTGCGGCG
>JAAZBW010000087.1 GCA_012513625.1 Actinomycetales bacterium
GGCCTCCTGGGGGAGCCGCCCGGCGGACTGGCCATCAGCACGTACAACTCGTTCGCCGCCTCCGTGGTGCGGGATCATGCGCTCCGGATCGGGGAGGACCCGGACGCCGTGCTCGTCTCCAAATCCGGAGCGTGGCAGGTCATGGAGGAGGTGGTCCGCGGGTGGACCGGCACACTCGCGTTCGACATCACCCCGGAGAGCGTCACCTCGAGGGCGCTCGCGCTCGCGGAGGACCTCCGCTCCCACCTCGTGAGCGTGGAGGAGGTGCGCGGCGGTAACGCGCAGATCCTCGCAGCAGTGGAGCAGCCGCGCGGCGGCCGCCCGCTCGCGATCGTGCGGGATACGGCCGCACAACTGCGAGATCGCGAGCAGTACCTGGACCTGGTGGAGGCGTTCTTCGCGCGCCAGCGGGAACTCGGCCTCGTGGAGTTCTCCGACCAGGTGGCGATCGCGTGCCGGATCGCACGGCAGGTGCCGCGAGTGGGAGAGGGGATGCGCGAGCAGTACCGCGTGGTGCTCCTCGACGAGTTTCAGGACACATCGATCGCACAGCTGCGCTTCCTCGCGGACCTGTTCGGCGCGGGCTTCCCCGCCATGGCGGTGGGCGATCCGAATCAGGCGATCTACGGCTTCCGCGGAGCCTCGGCCGCTTCACTCGAGGGATTCACCACGTGGTTCGGCACCCCGGACCTTCCGGTGGCGGTGCGGCACCTGACCCGCTCTTTCCGCAACGACCACGCGATCCTGCGGGCGGCGAACCGGATCTCGCGGCCCCTCACGCGCGCTGGCTCCTCCGGTGGCTCAAATCTCATCCGGGACCTGGAGGCTCGGGAGGGAGCCGGCGCGGGGGCCGTGCACCTCTCGGTTGCGCTGACCCCCGCGGAGGAGGCCGCGGAGATCGCACGTTGGATGGGCGAGCGATGGCGCAGGGATGTGGACGAGGCGGCGATCCTCTGCCGTGGCGCCTCCCAGTTCCCCGAGCTGGTGCGTGCCTTCCGCGATATCGGGATTGAACCGGAGGTGGTGGGGCTCCGCGGCCTCCTCAGCACGCCCGAGGTGACCGACCTCCGCGCTGCGCTCGAGGTGGCGTCGGACTCCACGCGGGGCGATTGGATGATGCGACTCCTCACGAATGAACGGCTCGGGATGGCAGACCTCGCCGTGCTCGGCGAATGGGCCGTCCACCTCGCCGGGGAGGAGGCGCGGGGAGACGGGGAGGTCTCCTCGAGCATCATCGAGGCGGTGGCCACGCTCCCGCCTCCGGATTTCCGGTCGAGGGCCGGGCACTCGCTCTCCGGCGAGGGGAGGGCGCGCCTCGTCCGGCTCGGACGGGCGCTGCGCGAGGTACGCCGCGCGCTCGGCTATCCGCTCACGGATCTCGTGGTGGCTGCAGAACGGGCACTGCGGCTCGATATCGAGGTGGCCTCCCGCCACAAAGCAGACCCCGCCCTTGCGCGCGCGAACCTCGACGCGTTCCACGCACACGCCGCCACCTATGCGGCGGGAGTGCTCGTACCCACGCTCGGGGGCTTCCTCCGTTGGCTGACGGCGGCTGAGGAGAACGAACGCGGACTGGACGCCGCCGCCACGGTGCCCACGCGGGACACCGTCCAGATCCTCACCATGCACGCAGCGAAGGGTCTCGAGTGGGACCTCGTGGCGCTCGCCGGCTGGAGCGAGGGCACCTTCCCGCACAGGAAGGGAACCTCGAAGGGCTTTGCCAGCGCGGACGGCGGTTGGGTGTCCCGCTCGTTCCGCCTCCCGTACCCCATGCGGGGAGACGCGCCCTCCCTGCCCGAACTCGATACCGAGGGTGAGACCTACCAGGACTTCCGCGAGGCCGTCCAGGAGTTTGGCCGGGCCAACCTCGAGCACGGAATCACGGAGGAGCGGCGCCTCGGCTACGTGGCCATCACGCGCGCGCGGCGGGAGCTGCTCATCTCCGCCTCGCGCTACCACGGCGGCGGGAAGAAGGCGGCGCCGCTCTCCACGTTCGCGCGGGAACTCCTCGAGTCGAAGCCTCCACTCCTGACCATTCCGGACGGGTTCCGGGTGGTTCCTGAGCCGCCTGAGGAGGAGGAACGGCCTGATGGCCACGGTTCCGGCGTAGCCGTCAGGTACCCGGGAACGGACGGGCTCGGCACCGGAGACGCCGCCCTCGGGCGCAGGGAGAGGCTCGAGGCCGCCGCCGCCCGCGTGAACCGCAACCGCGGCGCCCTCCCGCCGGGTGTTCGTGAGAGCTCGGTGGAGGTGGAGGCGGTCATCGACAGGCTTGTGGACGGCGCCGCCTCCACGGAGGCCGTGGCGCTCGCGGAGGACGCCCGGGTGTTACTGCGGGAGGAGGCCTCACGCGGAATGGGCTGGGTGATGGAACTCCCCGAGCACCTCTCCGCCTCCACAGCGATGCGACTCACCCGGGAGGACTTCGCGCTCGACCTCCTGCGGCCAGTTCCCCGGGAGCCCTCGCCCGCGGCCCGCCTCGGCACGGAGTTCCATGCGTGGGTTGAGGAGCACTACGACCTCCCGGCCCTGCAGTTCGATCCGGTGGACGACGATGACGGCCCGGCGGGCTCCACCGCCGAGTTCGACCGGCTCACCGGGGCGTTCCTGCGCTCCTCCTGGGCGGAGCGGACCCCGAAGGCGGTGGAGGTGGACCTCGAGACGCGGATCGCCGGGCAGCTGGTGCGCTGCCGGATCGACGCCGTCTTCGGCGGTCCGGACGGATCCGTCACGGTGGTGGACTGGAAGACGGGAACGGAGCCGCGGAGCAGCGTCGAGATTCAGCATCGGCAGCTCCAGCTGGAGCTCTACCGGCTCGCCTACTCGCGGGCTCACGGGATCCCGCTCGAGCGGGTATCTGCCGCCTTCCACTACGTGGGCAGCGGGGTCACGAGGGAATCCGGCATGTGGACCGAGGCGGAAATCGAGGATCGGCTGCTCGGAGCACTCCAGTCGCTCGGGACGGTGGAGGAGTACGGCGGACGCATCGGCACGCGAGGCGTGCCGAGCAGCTAGCGCGCGGCGGAGTCCGGCGTCTCGCCAGCCACCACGGGGATCTCGTCCGTCTCGTCAGTGCTGCCCGGGCGAGCGGTGTTTTCGTCGTCCACGGGACCGAGCGAGCCGCTGACGGCCCACTCGGACTGGGCGGCGGCCTCCACCCAGTCGATCTCCTCGATCACGGGTTCCGTGCGGCCGATCGGGCCGGAGTCGGCCACCTGACGGGCGAGGGAGTGGAGCATCACCTCTGCGTCCGCGATCACCTCCTGATCGCCGAGCCGCACGCCGTGGAGGAGCCAGCGTGCAACCGCGAGCTCGGAGTAGAGGATCGCGCGCGAGCCGAGGTGCTCGTCCGGACGCATGGAACGCCCAAGCGCGTACGCCTCATCGAGGGTGTCGAGGGCGTCCTCGGGCGCGGCGGCATAGAGCCAGGCGAGGTCCTCGGCCGGGTCTCCCACGTGGGCGTTCGACCAGTTGACGATCGAGGCCACGGCTCCGTTCGACATCTGCACGTTCTCGGCCGCGAGGTCTCCGTGGACGGGGACCGTGGTGAAGTGCCACAACGCCACGTCCTCGAGTGCACGCTCCCAGCGGGCGAGCAGGATAGGGGGCACCTTGCTGGTGCGCGCGGCGTCGTCCACCTCCGCGAGGCGGCGCCGCCGGTAGGAGTCCGCGTCGTAGACCGGGGCATGGGCGGAATCGAAGAGCGCGGGCGGAAGCTCGTGGATCTCCGCGATCGCACGTCCGAGCTCGGCGGTGGGTCCGGGGCCCGCGCGCAGGCTCGACATCTCGAGCGCTCGGCCCGGGAGTTCGCGGTAGACCACCATTCGGTGTCCGTTCGGGACCTCGGCGGTTCCTTCCGGGCGCACCACGTCGAAGCCAAGGCGGTCCTCGCGCACCGCAATATCCAGCTGGGAGAGGATCGGCAGCTCGGAGTCGAGGGCGGTGGAGGCGGCCGGGTGGCGGGCGGCCTGCACCACCCAGTGGCGGCCGCGTGCATCGAGGAGCCCGCAGTAGAGAAAGTCCGGCGTGGAGCGCTGGGGCGGCCGGGTGGCCACCACATCGAGTCCACGCACCGCGGACGTGGCGAGGGCAGCGAGCTGGAGCGAGATCTGGGCCACGCCCCCACGTTACGCGAGTCCGGCGGCGGCGGCGGGCCCCGCCGACTGTGTGGTTGCGTCACCACTGTCTTCGTCGACTGTGTGGTTGCGTCACTTCGCCGACGGTGTGGCGTGGACCGGCAACCCGGCCGAGGCTACATCGCTGGCGGATCCTTTCCCGGGTTTCCGCAAAGTCGAGGGGGAGTGCGCCCGGATCCACCTCCATCCGGTGCGCGTGGCCACTCTCACGCGACATGTGCGCCTTTCGTCCCTTGGCAGGCGGACGGGCCGCGGAGAATGTGATGCCTCTCTCCACAGCCTGCGGACTGTTCTGGCCGCCGGGCTTAATCGACAGGTAGCCTCACTGCAGTCAGGGGAGGTTTGTGGGCAACCACAGGGGGACGAAATGAATGAGGCGCTGGCCGCACTCGAGAGCGAGGTTCGCGAGCTCGCGCGGCGTCGCGGCGTGGATCCGTCGCGTGACGTCGCCGCAACACGTCGCCTCGTAGAGGAAGCGGTGGCGGACTGGGATGACCGCTCGCTCGCCGGACTCGTACCGCCGCTTCCCAGCTCCGACCTGGCCTCGCGCCACCTCATGGACACTGTGGCCGGGCTCGGCCCGCTGCAGAAGTACCTGGATGATCCCACCGTGGAGGAGATCTGGATCAACGGACCGGACACCGTGTTCGTCGCCAGATCCGGGAGGCCGGAGCTCACGGCTGTGATGATCGACCACCAGTCCATCAAGGACCTCGTGGAACGGATGCTGCGAACCTCCGGCCGCCGCATCGACATGTCCCAACCGTTTGTGGATGCCGCGCTTCCGGGTGGCGAGAGGCTCCATGTGGTGATTCCGCCCGTCACGGGCGCCTACTGGTCGGTGAACATCCGCAAGTTCATCGCTCGCATGCGCTCGCTGTCGGATCTCGTGCGAGCTGGCTCCCTCACCCAGGAAGTGGCCGACTTCCTCCACGCGGCCGTGGTGGCGGGCCTGAACATCCTCGTCTCTGGGGCCACACAGGCGGGGAAGACCACAATGGTGGCTGCACTCGCCGCCTCGATCCCGCCGCCCGAGCGCGTGGTCACGTGCGAGGAGGTGTTCGAGCTCAACCTCGCGAATCGGGACTGCGTCGGCCTCCAGTGCCGGCAGCCGAACCTCGAGGGTGCGGGAGAGATTCCGCTGCGGCGCCTCGTCAAGGAGGCCCTCAGGATGCGGCCGGATCGCCTGATCGTGGGAGAGGTCCGGGAGGCGGAGGCCTTCGATCTCCTGATTGCGCTGAACTCGGGGCTCCCCGGGATGTCCACCATCCACTCCAACTCGGCGCGGGAGGCCGTCACCAAGCTCTCCACGCTGCCGCTGCTGGCGGGTGAGAACGTCTCCTCCGGCTTCGTGACGCCCACGGTGGCCCAGGCTCTTGACGTGGTGGTGCACCTTGATCTGGACCGTGAGGGCCGCCGCTCGGTCCGGGAGGTCGTGGCCGTTACCGGCAGGGTGGAGGGTGCCACCATCGAAACGGCAAGCCTCTTTGAAAGCCGGGGCGGCCGCCTCGTGCGGACCGGAACGTGGCCCGGCTCCACCGACCGGTTCGAGCGTGCGGGGATCGATCTCGCCCACGTGCACGGCAGGGGAGCGGCATGGGAGTGATTGTGGGGCTCACGCTCGGCGCGGGCCTGCTCCTCGTGTGGCTCTCCTTCTTTCCGGAGAGCCCGCCGCGTACGAGCGCGCGCGCGGACAGGATGCGGGACATGCTCACGCAGGCCGGCTGGGTGGGTGTTTCTCCCGGCGGCTTCCTCGCGCTCAGCATCGCCCTCGGATGTGTGACCGCCATCCTGACCGCCGCCCTCACCGGGGCGTTCGCGCTGGGCGGGGCGTTCGGCATCATCGCAGGGGTTCTCCCCACCGCGGTGGTCCGCAGCCGGGCATCCCAACGGCGCACTGTGTTCCACGAGCTCTGGCCCGAGGCCATTGAGGACATGCTCTCGGCCGTCCGCGCCGGGATGTCCCTCCCCGAGGCCGTCGCCTCACTCGCCGAGCGTGGCCCCGAGCCCATGCGAGAGCACTTCGCCGCCTTTGCCGGCGATTACGCCGTAACCGCCCGCTTCGACGAGTGCCTTGACGCCCTAAAGGAGCGGTTCGCAGACCCCGTGGCAGACCGCGTGATCGAGTCGCTCCGCATCACCCGGGAGGTGGGAGGCACCGACCTCGGCACCACACTCCGCTCGCTCGCCACCATGCTGCGAGCGGACCTCCGCACCCGCGGCGAGTTGAAGGCCCGCCAGTCTTGGACCGTTAACGCCGCGCGGCTCGCTGTGGCCGCGCCGTGGCTGGTCCTCGCCCTGCTCGGCACCCGCACGGACGCCGCCGCGGCCTTCGATTCGGCGACAGGTGTGTTCGTGCTCGCCGCTGGCGGTGTACTCAGCGTGGTGGCCTACTGGCTCATGATGCGGATCGGCGCCCTCCCGGAGGACAGGCGGGTCCTGCGGTGAGCGCGTGGATCACAGGCGCCCTCATCGGGCTGGTTGGAGGCGTGGGCTTCTGGCTCATCGCCTGGACCTGGTCTCGTCATCGCATCACCCTCGTAGAGCGCGTGGCGCCCTATGTGCGGGAGCGGACCCGTGGCTCCCGCCTCCTCGAGGCAAGTGAGCCATCTGCCTTCGGACCCATCGGCCGGGCCCTGCGCCCGCTGCTGCGTGACCTGTCCCGCGCGCTCGAGAGGCTCGGCTCCTCCGAGAGTACGATCCGCACCCGGCTTCGTGAGGCTGGGCGCACCATCAGCGTGGAACAGTTCCGCGTGGAGCAGGTGGCATGGGGCTCCGTGGGTGCGGTGATCGCGCTGATAGTGGCCCTCGCGATCGCTGCCCGTGGCGGCAACCTGATGGCGGGCATCGTGCTCGTGGTGATCGGCGGGGTCAGCGGGGCACTCGGAGCGGACTACGTGCTGAGTCAGGCCGCCAAGCGGCGCACCGAGTTGATCATCCAAGAACTCCCGGACGTGGCAGAGCTCGCCGCGCTCGCGGTCGGGGCGGGAGAGAGCCCGGTCCGGGCGCTCGAACGCATCGCCCGCATCTCACAGGGCGAGGTCTCCGTCGAGTTCCGGGACGTGGTTGCCCGCACCAAGACAGGCGTCCCGTTCGTCCGCGCACTCGAGGAGCTCTCGGCACGCACCACGTCACCGGAGCTCGCCCGATTCTCGGACGCGATCGTGGTGGCGTCCGAGCGAGGCACTCCGCTTGCCGCCGTGCTGCGCGCCCAGGCCGCGGACCTGCGCGAGGGCGCGCGTGCCCGCCTCCTGGAGGTGGGCGGCACCAAGGAGATCGCCATGATGGCGCCCGTGGTCTTCCTTGTGTTACCCATCACCGTTGTCTTCGCCCTGTTCCCCGGGCTGGCTGTACTCCAGGTCGGACTATGAAAGGTAGGCAAGAACATGCACTGGATCGAGAAAATGCGGGCCGGACTCACGGCCTGGCTGCAGGAGCCCGAGAGGGGCGACGTTCCTGGATGGGTCATGGTGACGCTCATGACAGCGGGCCTCGTAGCCGTCATCTGGGCACTCGCCGGAGA
>JAAZBW010000088.1 GCA_012513625.1 Actinomycetales bacterium
CGTTGCCGAAGGCCGGGTCCCCTGCGAGGGGACCCGGCCTTCGCCATGCCCGCCCATGCCCCCACCCCCCGTTGCGGAACACCACGCCCACCACCCCCTCGTTGCGGAACACCACGTCGACTCACAGCCCCTTGCGGAACACCAGGCAACTCTGCGGGACGTGAGCGTCTCGAAACGGCCCTTGCGGAACACCACGGAACACTCGTGTTCCGCAACCGCGCGGGAACCGTCTCAGGACCCGTTGATCTTGCGGCTCCGGTACGAGTCGCCCTTCTTCGTGCGGGTCCATCGGGTCCAGTGCTTGGGCGAGAGCTTGATCGGCAGTGCATCCTCGAGCCACGGCACCAGGGTCTCGATGTCGTCGTCGGTGGCTTCGGGGAAGCTGAGGCTCAGGCCGAGGGAGGTCTTGCCGGACGCGAAGAGCGCGGTGCGCGAGGCGCCGAGGTGGATGCCACCCGGGGTGACGAACTCACCGAAGCGGGCGGGGGACTGCCCGGGCCACGGTCCACCTGTGGCGGGGTGGAGCATCGTGACGTCGGCGAGGATCGCCAGCCGGAGGGCGGCGACGCCGTAGTCGTTGACGGGTGGGGGACCGAGTGACTCGTAGAAGGTCACGGCCTCGTCTACTCGCTCCGCCGACACCACCCAGCGGTCGCTCACCTCGGGGCTGGGCTCGAAGTGCTCGGCGACTCTTCCGAGTGCGCCGTCGGGCGGCTCGAGTCCGGGGATGTTCGCGAGCGAGAAGTAGCCGCGGAGCGCCTCGGGGCGCGTGCACCGCGTGAGGAAGGTGCGCCATGCCTCGAGGCCCTGGGCCGGGCTCGTCCGGCGGAGCGTGTGCGCGCTCCCGCTCGCGATCGGCAGGCCTTCGTACGTGACAGCGGATTCTCCGGGGAGCACCACGACATCATGCCCCGGCTCCGGGAGCAGTCGAGCAGGCGTCCAGCCGAGGGCACCCGGCCCGCCACCCCATCATTGCGGAACACCACGCAACTCTGCGGAACGTGGCGACGACAAAGTGCAACTTGCGGAACAGCACGCGACGCTCGTGTTCCGCAACAGCACGGGATCCTCGTGATGAATGTGGCGACGCCGTCAGGTGGGCAGTGCTCGGGAGCGCCAGACGGGGGCGAGGTGTTCACGGGCCGTCTGTGGGACGCCGTCGGAGCTTGAACCATCCGAACGCTGCGGTGATGACGAGCAGGAGGAGACCGATCCCGAGGAGCCACAGGAGACCCTCGATGAGGGCCCCCACGAGCGAGAGCAGCAACCAGGCCACGATCAGCACGATGAGCAGCGTCTTCATCCGTTCACGATGCCACGGGTGAACGTCGTGTGCAGGGTGAGTGTCCGCCCTGGTGGACGCCGTCGGCGGGGGCCACCATGGCGCCATGGACTGGAGCAACGTGTGGTGGGGGATCGGACGGGACCTCCACGAGCTCCTGACGAACGGCCCGATCGGATGGGTGATCCTCCTGGGTTTCGCCGGGCTGCTCGTGGGCGCGCTGCTCGCACTCGTGGTCTGGCGCAGACGCGGTGCATGGCTTGCGCTCCTCCTCGGGCTCGTGCCGTTCGTCCTGGGAGTGCTCCACTACGGCGCGGACCTGTGGTCGAACCAGGGAACCCAGGGGATCGTCTACGTCGTGCTGCCGGTGCTTGCCGGGTGGGTGGTGCTCGCCACAGTATGGACGTGCGATCCGGCCTCGAAACGTCGCCCCCTAGGTTGGCGTCATGAATCCGCTCGACGACCTGCGCACAAAGATCGAGACCTACGGGTGGGCGGTGCGCAACGTCGTCGATGAGGACGAGTC
>JAAZBW010000089.1 GCA_012513625.1 Actinomycetales bacterium
CGCTCACGGCCATCTGCCAGCCGATCGGGATTCCCACACCCGCGCTTGTGGCACCGATGACGCCGCCAGCGGTGGCACCAAGGCTCCACGCGGCGTGCATCGAGTTGATGATGGACCTCCCGTACCAGCGTTCCACGGCCATGCCGTGCACGTTCTGGCCGGTATCGAGGATGTTGTCAAACGCTCCGGCCAGCAGCATCACCGGCACGAACACGAGCACCGACGGCGCGAAGCCCGCCACGGCGAGCACCGCCGAGTAGAGCACCGTGAACCCCGCCGCGATCCAGAGCGCGCCAAAACGCCGAATCAGTGGTCCCGCGATCGTGGCCGCGAGGAGTGAGCCGAGCGGCATTGCCATCACCACGAATCCGTAGGCGGCGTCAGTGAGCTCGTAGGCCGCCTTGATCTCCGGGAGTCGCGGGAGGAAGGAGCCGATCAGCACGCCGTTCGTGAAGAACTGGGCAGAGATCGCCCACCGTGCTCGCGCGGGGGAGTAGGTCACAGGCGGAACGCTAGCTCCGCTGCTCAGCGGTCCACCAACCGGAACCCTGCGAGCCTGCTCACACGTGGGGACCGCTCCGCCGCCGCCGCCCGCCCCACCCCCACGCAGGCCTCGTCATGGGACCGCAGCTGGGACCGCCGTCGTCGAATCACGGGCACCCCCCACGCTGTCTCGCGAACGGAACAACGCGAGCCCGCCGTCGTCGAACCGCGGGCGACCCCCACGCTGTCTCGTGAACGGAACAACGCGAGCCGGCCGTCGTTGATCAACCCGCGCCCCATGAGGGCCGGCGATCACGCCTTTCGCGCGGCGCGCGCCGGGTGCACGCGGTCTGGCTGCTGGCCCGCGGACCTGAGGTCCGAGCGTAGGTTCTTCGGCAGAGAGAAAATGATGTCCTCGGTGGCGGTGCGGACCTCCTCGATCTCACCGAATCCCAGCTGGCCGAGGCGGGTCACCACGTCACGAACGAGGATCTCCGGGACGGAGGCGCCGCTCGTGAGGCCGACGGTCTCGGCATCCGCCACCCACTCCGGTTCGAGCTCGGAGGCATGGTCCACCCGGTAGGCGGCGCGCGCGCCAGAATCCAGGGCCACCTCCACGAGTCGCACCGAGTTGGAGGAGTTGGCGGAACCCACCACGATGACCACGTCGCACCGGGGGGCCAGCTCCTTCACGGACACCTGGCGGTTCTGCGTGGCGTAGCAGATGTCATCCGAGGGCGGGTCCTCGAGGTTCGGGAACCGCTCCCGGAGGAGGTCCACAGTCTCCATGGTCTCGTCCACAGACAGGGTGGTCTGGGAGAGCCACACCACCCGGTTGGGGTCGCGCACCTGCACCTCGTCCACCTCGTGCGGACCGTTGACCACCTGGATGTGGTCCGGGGCCTCGCCCTGGGTGCCCTCGACCTCCTCGTGACCGTCATGGCCGATCAGGAGGATGTCATAGTCCGAGGTGGCGAACCGCACCGCCTCCTTGTGCACCTTCGTCACGAGGGGGCAGGTGGCGTCGATCGTGAAGAGGTTGCGGGCGGCAGCCTGCTCGTGGACCGCCGGGGAGACGCCGTGGGCGGAGAACACCACGCGGGCACCCTCGGGCACCTCGTCCGTCTCCTCCACGAAGATCGCGCCGCGCTGGGAGAGGGTTTCCACCACGAACTTGTTGTGGACGATCTCCTTGCGCACGTACACGGGCGCGCCGTAGTGGGCGAGGGCCTTCTCCACGGCGTCAACCGCGCGGTCAACGCCCGCGCAGTACCCGCGCGGGGCGGCCAGGAGGATCTTCTTCCCCGGGATCGCGACGACGTCCGATGCGATCGCAGGGATCTCATCCGGGAACGCGGAAGCACCGGCGAGGGACTGGGGCGGGTTCGTAGCAGTCTCGGTCACGCCCCCAAGGGTACGTTGCCCAGCTGGGAACGCGCCGTGAGCACCCTCACGACGGCGTTCCGTACGTTCCCCGCCGTTGCTCCCGTTCCGGCGGGCACAGCTCGGAGCGGCGGGGGCTGGGCTGGCGTGGGGGCGGGCCGGGAGGGGGGCGCTGGGCGAAGTCCGCACGGTCCGGTGGGGACAGGCGACGATCGTGTCCGGGCCGACGCCTAGACTCTCTCGCATGTCCGAGAACTCCGGCCCCGTGCGCCCCCTGCCGCGCGCCGAGCTCGCGGCCACGGCGGCGGAGACCACCGCGGAGAACCCGTGGCCGCTCCGGCTCCTCAACGCCAAGATCACGGAGTACGTGAACCGCATGAGTGCGCTGTGGGTGGAGGGCCAGCTCGTTCAGATCAACCGCCGCCCCGGTGCGGGCATGGCGTTCATGACCCTGAGGGACGTGGACGCGGACATGAGCATCTCCCTCACGATCCTCGCCCGGGACCTCACTGCCTCCCAGGTGCAGCTCACGGACGGCGCCCGCGTGGTGGTGCATGCCAAGCCCGTGTTCTGGCCAAAACGCGGCACCCTCCAGTTGCAGGCGCGTGAGATCCGGCCGGTGGGCCTCGGGGACCTTCTCGCCCGCATCGAGCAGCTCAAGAAGGTGCTGGCCGCCGAAGGCTTGTTCGCCCCGGAGCGCAGGGTGCCTCTGCCCTTCCTCCCCCGCACCGTGGGCCTCGTCTGCGGCCGGGAGTCCAAGGCGGAACACGATGTGGTGGTGAACGCCCGGGCACGCTGGCCG